>NZ_RZTI01000049.1:0-40063 GCF_003997275.1 Mesorhizobium sp. M6A.T.Ce.TU.002.03.1.1 | reverse complement strand
GCTGGCGTCCGTCCGAAAGGCTCTTTGTCAGCTTCACCACGCCCGAAAGCACATTCGAAAAGCTGTCGACGGTCTCGGCGTCGCCAATCAGTTCGATCCCCGGCTCGATCTTGTGCCTCGACGAGGTCTTGGCGAGCCCGACCAACTGGCCGGGATCGAGCGCACCGCAGACGCCGCGATGCCGTGCCTCGCAAGACTGGCAAAGCACAGGAATATCGGCACTGTGAACGTCCTGCCGCACTATCATCATAATCGTCCCGACGGATCCAAGGTGCCCGTAAGATAGCATCGGCGGCAGAAAATCTGTTGCGGCAGTTTGTCCGCGGAGGGCCTTGACCGAAATCAAGGCGACGGTGCGGATCTGCAGCCAGAATTCAGCCTTGCAAGGATGATGGAAGGCGACATGCGACCGGAAATGGCTGCCAGACTTGGCGAGAATGTCCCCCGCTACACCAGTTACCCGACCGCGCCGCATTTTCATTCAGGCGTTGATGCTGCCGTCTATCGTGGTTGGCTGCAGGGGCTCGATGATGGCTGCGAGATCTCGCTGTACCTGCACATCCCCTACTGCGACAAGCTTTGTTGGTTCTGTGCGTGCCACACCAAGCAGACACGCCATTATGAACCGGTGACCACGTATCTGCGCTCACTGCACGCTGAAATAGCTACCGTCGCCAGTCTTGTCGGAGGCAAGGGCCGTGTGGGTGCCGTCCATTTCGGCGGTGGCTCGCCGACGATGCTCAAACCCGAGGATATGGTGGCGCTGGGAACTGTCCTGCGCAACAGTTTCGAGTTTCTTCCCGGCGCCAAGATCAGTGTCGAAATCGAACCCAACGATATGGACGATGCTCGCCTCGGTGCACTCGCCGAAATCGGCATGACGCGGGCGAGCCTCGGCGTCCAGGATTTCGATCTTAAGGTGCAGAAGGCGATCAACCGCGAGCAGAGCTTTCTGCAGACCAAAGCGGTTGTCGAGGGCGTTCGTTCGCGCGGCGTCGAATCAGTCAATCTCGACCTGCTCTACGGCTTGCCGCATCAGACCCGGGACAGCGTCTCCTCCACCGTGGCGCAGGCGCTGACTCTGGAGCCGGACAGGATGGCGCTTTTCGGCTATGCGCATGTGCCCTGGTTCAAGAAGCACCAGACGATGATCGACGAAGCGTGGCTGCCGAATTCGGTCGAACGCTTCGCTCAATCGCAAATTGCCGCTGGCCTTATGCTGAAGGCAGGGTATCAACCCGTGGGGTTCGATCATTTCGCCAGATCCGGTGATGCGCTGGCCGTTGCGGCACGGACCGGAACCTTGCACCGGAACTTCCAGGGCTATACCGAGGATCGCTGTGAGACACTGATCGGGCTTGGTCCTTCATCGATCAGCCAGTTCCGCCAGGGCTATGCACAGAACATGCCGGCGACCGCCGAATACGGACGCATGGTGGAGCAGGGAGGTCTGGCTGCCGTGCGCGGCATCGAGTTGTCGGAAGATGACCGCGTGCGCGGCTGGATTATCGAAAGGCTGATGTGCGATTTCGCCTTCTCGGCGATCGATCTGGTCGAACGCTTCGGCGAAATCGGCCAGAAGCTTCTGCTCCAGGCGAGTTCCGTCGCCCTTCGTGATCCTGCTCGGTTGCTGGAACTGAATGGCGACAGTTTCGTAGTGCCGGTGGAAAATCGTCCCTTTGTTCGCAATATAGCGGCCAGGTTCGACAAATATTTCGAAACCGGTAAAGCCAAGCATTCGGTGGCAGTCTGAGCACCGGCCTGATCAGAAATGCTCCCCGGTCTTGAATGGGCCGATTCGGGTGCCAGCCGCGATCAGATAGGCGGTCGACCAGCCAATGAGCAGAAACCCGTTCACCCCCTCGAGCGCCGCCAGCACGCGCCACCCGTGAGCGGGTACGACATCGCCATAGCCGACCGTCGAAAAGGTAACGGTCGAGAAATACAGTGCGGTTTCGAAGTCGGCAAAGATATCGAGCAATCGGTAGAGCCCTGCCCATAGCCAAACCTCAGTGGTTATGATGGCAAACAGCCCCATCACTACACTGATCATCGCGACTATACGGCTGCGGCGACCGTGCATGCGAAACCGTGCCACCAGATGCCCCATCGCATGGGTAACGGCGATCAGACCGAAGGTATGAATCAGGACCGTCATGCTTATGACGATCGTGCCGACGAAGAGATTGAGGGCCATGCGACGAAATTAGGAATCTCTCGGGGTGCGTTCCTTGCGCGAAATCAAAACCGGCCGAGTTTCGCCGAGGCCGGCCTGTTCGCCACAGACGGTCACGGCAGGAACGGGACGAAAGAACATCGCCAGCTTCAGGCTTGTCGCGATCCGCTCGGCTCGGTCGACAAACACCGCCGCCGGCTCCGGAGCGAAGAGTTCAGCCGCCGTCTGGCCGAACAGGCCCTGCCAGATCTCGAAATCGGCCTCGGTAACGTCCTTGAGTTTGAGGTGCGCCGGCACCGGGCGTCCGTGATAATCGCCGCTCTTGAGGATGACGGAACACCAGAAGTCCGTCATTTTCTCGAGATGGGGCTCCCAGTCGCCGGTGATCTCGCGCGCGAAAATCGGCCCCAGACGCTCGTCGCTTCTGACTTTTGCGTAGAATTCGCGGACCAGTTTTCCGACAGACTTTCGATCGACGCCAGTATGGTTCAGAGGCTGTTCCGCGATCGGGCGCGCCCGATCCAAAGCTGATTTCAATGTCATCATGCACTCTTGTTTATGCTGTCAGGAGAAGCCCAGGCGCCGAAGGGCAACCTGCACGAGACTGGGCTGGTCGCGGACAAGCCGGAAACCCAGATTGTCGGGCGGCGTGCCGACTGCGCAACCGCCGCTCTTTCCGTCCCGGATGAAGTTCGACATATAGGTGCGGTGGAACCCCTCAACGACGTGCACGCCGCAATTGTCGATCGAACTCGCGGTCCGCTTACCATCAATATCTATCGTGGCGTGGGAATAACATGTCGAGGTCCATTCCCAGACGTTTCCCGCAATATCCGCTAGGCCTTTTGAATTGGTACCGAAGGACCCTTGAGCCCTCGGCTCTGGATCAGGTTTCCGTCCGAGCGAGGCCTCCAGGCGATACTGTGTCAGCCACCGGCGCGCCGGGTTGTTCGGGTCGCTTTCGCCGCCCTCAATGTCACCTCGGAACCGTTCACTGGCCGCATAGGCCCACTCCACGTCTGTCGGCAACCGCCATGTCCCTCCTGTCCGCGCCGAGAACCACCTCGCGTAGGCTTCGGCATCGAGATAGCTCACACCGGTGACCGGAAGGTGTCCGACATTGCGTGCGTCTGCTGGCTTGCAGGCGCCGTCCGCCACACAACGTCCATATTCCGATACACTGACTTGGTATTTCATGATTTCCAGTGGCGCGTCGATGGAGGTTTGCACGACGGGCGCTGCGACAGGATGGTTCTCCTTGAGGAATTCCCCAGCCTGTGGGTGCTCAAACGAGCCGGGTCCCAGGACCACCAGTTCGCTTACGGCGACCGGTTGGGAGAACTTCAGGGGACTCTCGCCGAACGTATGGGCTATGCCCATGCTGATCAGTGTGGCAGCCGCAATTGTCCCGAAGGTGAAGACAGGGTCGAAGGACATGGCATCAAGTCCGGCTGCGAGTACAACCCTTTGGCTCCGCCGCCGGGTTGCACTGAGGATCGGATCTCCCGTCTACGAGGCGATCGCCTTGGGCGGTTCGACCTGCATCATCAGATCGTCGTCCCAGTTTCCCTCGACGGTAAAGTGCGCGGTCGCGCCGAGTTCGACTGCCTCGATCAAATTATGGTTCACATAGGCGTAGATGCCTGGCTGCAGGAACGTGTAGAGCGCCGCGCCGGCCGATCCGCCACGAATGAACCAGGTTTCCAGGTCTTTCGCGGGAGGGTTGGCGAACTTGCCCTGTTCCCAGACAAAGTCGCCATGCCCGCCGATCAGGTGCGGACGCGTGTCGCGGTTCGCCTGCGAATGAACGATCAATATCGTTTCGCCGACCTTTGCCTTCATGGCATTGTCCCCGGTCAAGGAACCGGCCTTGCCGTTGAACACGACATGCGTCGGGATCAGCCCGCGCATGACCCTCATGGTTTCTTCGTAATTGTCGCCGGCCGACTCGTACTTCTTGAATTGCCCTTGCTCGTCGCGCGGGATGTAGAAATCGTTCTCGCCGACGTAATAGATGCGGTCGTAGCGGACCGGCCTGCCCTTGTCGTCCTTGAGGCCGTCGCGCGGCAGCACCATCACCGCCCCGCTCATGCCCGACACCACGTGCCATGGGATCATCGCGCCGCCGGGTGCGCAGTGGTAGACGAACGTTCCACTCCGGGTCGCCTTGAAGCGCAGCGTGACCTGCTCGCCCGGATTGACCAGCGTCAATTCGCCACCGCCAAGCGCGCCGGTAGCGGCGTGGAAATCGATGTTGTGGGCGAGGGTGCTGGTGTCGGGGTTGACGAGCGTGAGCTCGAGATAGTCGCCTTCATGCACGACCATCAGAGGACCGGGAATCGAGCCGTTGTAGGTCATTGCATTGAGCTGCGTGCCGTCGGCGTCGATAACCACCGGCTTTTCCTCGATCGTCATGATGAATTCGACGACCTTTGGACCGCCCTTGGCGACCTGATCATGAGCATGGACGAACGGCGGCGGGACCATGGTTACCTTTTCACGGGGCAGCCCGGCGACATCCTTGGCGCTTGCCACGGCCGGCATTGCACCAACAGTGGCGACCGCGGCTGCGGTAAGAACAGAACCCAACAAAGCTTCGCGTCTCGTAAGCATTTCCATCTCCTTGGTTTCGGCCATTCGATGTCGTCAGAATAGTCTCGGCTCCGGCCAAGTCTTTGCGCTAACGCAAATCCAAAACGTTGATGCAATTTTCTGTGTTTTGGAGACTGCATGTACCAACGTGGACGCCGAACCGGATGGGAAGCCGCGCCTGAGAGAGGGCAACTCCCATCAGATCGGAGGGCATCGGCTCTGCTGCATGAAATCGGGAATGAAATAGGCCGGGCTGGACCTCTCCCCTGGTCCACCCGGCCTTCCCCCGGCCGCCGAACCGGAGGGGATCTGTGAAAAAGGTTAGTTAGAGGCGGTCTTGGTCACTTCGGCGAACAGTTCGGCGAATACTGGTTTGGCTTTTCCGACCTGCTTGACGGCTTCCGCTGCTGCCAGGTTGATAGGCTTACCGACCACGATCAGTGCGACCATGCCCATGCCGTAGTGTGGAGCGCACTTCACGCCATAGACCCCCTCCTGGGTCACGGTCACGGCAATTTCCGCGTTGGGCTTGCCCTTGAAAGCTTCAGCTCCGTCCGGGATCATGCCCTTGATGCTTTCGGCGTTGTGGGACTTGTCGGTCGGCACGAACTTGATCGTGTCTCCAGGCGCCGCCCGAACAAAGGCAGGCTGGTAGACCATTGAGCCCTTCTCTCCCTTGTTCAGCATCTGCACGACATGTTCTTCGGCATTTGCCGCACCGGCGATGGAGAGCAGGGCGATGGCCGCGGCGATCAGTGGCAATTTCATGGGGGATCCTTTCTTTGTTCATCACGGCATCAACCGTTGCGCTCTTCTACGTGACCGAGAGACTTGGAAATTTGCGCTGGCGCAAATTGGCATGCGAAATGTGCATGGGAGAGAGCTGCCTGGTCTAAGGAGCCGGTCGGCCTTCAAACGGCGGTTCTCGGCTGCCTCACTTGCAAACGTGGTCGAATGAGCATCCCGCCGAATAGGCCCGCGTAGCCGATGAAGGATGCGACCCATAGCGCCGCCGAAATGTGGAGAAGCATCGCTTGCGCCGGTGAGAATGCAGCACCGATGCGAAAAAGGGCCGCAAGCGCGATCGCGACAAAGATCACACAAGTGCCGATGCTTGCCCGCAGTTCGCGACCTGTGTGTCCGAGCGTGGCGCGGGTCATGACGGCGAGCGTCATACATGCAACCGCTCCGACGCCGAACGCATGAATGCCGGCTACTGCGGGCACTTTCTCGGGCACGAAGACAGCGAGGCCGGCAATCAGGAGGCCGATCGGCACGAAGGCGAACGCGACATGCAGGATCAGCACCAGAGGATCGCGCAGCGCTCGGTCTCCGGCCCACCGGGCAAGCCGAATGGTATTGAGAATCGCCCCCAAGATCAGCATTGCCCCGGTGCCAGCACTGTCTGGAAGAAAGGCCCAGGCCATCAATCCCGCTGCTGAGAGCGTAATCGCTCCCACGTCGAACCTGCCGAACGGGACCGGAAGCCGTCCCGGTCTCTCGCGCGCCAGCCAATTGCGGGTGAAGGAGGGAATAATGCGGCCACCTATGATCATGATGAGGACCACCGCTGCGCCAAGACCGAGGCGGCGGCCGATGTCGGACACGCCTTGATAGTGCGCCTCGGCATGAAACGTCATATTCGCTGCCAGAAGCACCGTCACAGGCAGAAGGACCTTGAGGTTTCGCCAGTTTCGGCCGGCGATGATTTCCGTTGCGGCGGCGGCGACAACCGCGAGAAGAAAGGCGCAGTCTATGATGGCGCCGAGCAACCACCCTGTCTCCGCCGAAAAGAAGACGACGAACCGTCCCGCGCACCAAAGCAATGCGAGCGCCAGCAGGGGAGGGCCCTGCACGGGAAGACGTCCGGTCCAGTTCGGGATTGCAGTTAGCAGGAAACCCGTCACAACAGCCGCCAGATAACCAAACAGCAACTCGTGGACATGCCAGTCCACGGGCGAGAAGACGCTGGAGGCTTCGAGCTTGCCGTAGAACAAAGGCAGCCAGAACAGGATAGCTGCGCCGGCCTGCAGGGAACCGAGGAGAAAAAATGGCCGGAAACCGTAAGAGAGAACTGCCGGATAGGCGCTTGGCCGCGTGCGTGGAATTGCCATGATATCCCCTGAAATGAAAGCTACGGGCGGACGTGACAGGTCATGTCGACGGCTGCCACTTCGGTCGTTCTATCCTGGCCTGGCAGACGGAATTTGCCGCTGCGCAAACAAGATCGGGAATTTCAGGAAAGGCGCGCGCCTCTTGCCGCCCATCGGTCGCCCATGAGACATTCTCCGACCAGGCGACCTGGATGCGTTGCCGTGGTCAAGTTCGGGAGGAACGGAGTTGGGTAGCCTCGATCGCTCGCTGATTGCCGGGTTGTCTGTCTTTGAAGGCATAGCCGCCACGGATCTCGACCGTATTGTCGGCCAGGCCCGGTCACAGAGGATTGCCAAGGACCACCCGGTGTTCCAGCAGGAGCAGGAAGCACATTCGTTTTTCCTGCTGCTCGACGGACATGTGCGCGTCGTGAAATCGACGCCTGACGGCCACGAGGTGACGGTGCGATACATAAGTCCAGGCGAGTTGATGGGCATCGCCCATGCGCTTGGCCGCACCACTTATCCGGCAAATGCGATAGCTGCCGTCGATTGCGTAGTTCTTGCCTGGCCGAGCCGCCTGTGGCCGGCATTCGCCGCCGATTTCCCCAGTTTCAGCGCCAACACCTACAAGGCCGTGGGCAGCAGGCTGCAGGATGCCCATACGCGCGTCATCGAGATGTCCACCGAGCAGGTGGATCAGCGCGTCGCCCATGCGCTGCTCAAGCTGATCAAGCAGACGGGCAAAAAGACCGAGGAGGGCATCCTGATCGACTTCCCCATCTCACGTCAGGACATTGCCGAGATGACGGGAACAACGCTCCATACGGTGAGCCGGCTGCTCTCGGCATGGGAAGACCAGGGATTGGTCAAAAGCGGACGCCAGCGGGTGACCGTGGTCGAACCTCACCGACTCCTTCTAATCGCGGAGGGCCGTGAAGAAAAAGGCTAATCCGGGACGCCGGCGTTCGTCACCGCCAGCAGGTCGCAACGGAGTTCTTCTTCACTCAGATCGTGCTCCCGTGCCGCGTCGGAAACTGTGTGAAACGAAGCAATCGGGCAGCCGACGCAAAGCATGCCGTGCTGGAGCACGACCCGGATGGCCGCCGGCGACCTACTCATGATTTCGTCCATCGTCGCATCGTCGCTGAATTTGTGTTTCATGCTGCTTGTCCGCGCTTTGGAAGCGGACATATTGCATCCGCTTCGCGGGATGCTCGTTGCGCTGAGACAAGGAGGAAACAGGCCGATGCACCCTCATCACGGTTGAACGGCGCAGATCGTCGACCGCGTCAGGAACCGCTTCTCCCGCCCGTTGTCCAGCGAGAACATGCCGCCGCGGCCAGGCACCACGTCGATAATGAGGTCGGTATGTTTCCAGGCCTCGAATTGCGACGCACCGATGTAGAACGGCGTTTCGCCGATGTGACCGAGCAGCACGTCATGGTCGCTGACGATGAAGCCGGCACGCGGATAGCACATCGGCGAAGAACCATCGCAGCAGCCGCCGGATTGATGGAACAGCACCGGACCGTGCTCGGCCACGATCTCCGCGATCAATTCAAGCGCTGCCGGCGTTGCCGTGACCTTGGCATGCATCGCTTTTTTCGATTTCCAGTTTGGGCGCGGCCCCCTGCGGAGCCGCGCCTGTGAGCCAAAAGGCGATCAGAAGAAGCCGAGCTTCTTCGGGCTATAGCTTACCAGCATGTTCTTGGTCTGCTGGTAGTGGTCGAGCATCATCTTGTGCGTCTCGCGTCCGATGCCGGACTGCTTGTAGCCGCCGAAAGCTGCATGTGCCGGATAGGCGTGATAGCAGTTGGTCCAAACGCGCCCGGCCTGGATTGCCCGGCCGAAGCGATAGGCACGGTTGGCATCTCGCGTCCAGACGCCGGCGCCGAGGCCGTAGAGAGTATCGTTGGCTATCGCCAGCGCTTCGTCGTCGTCCTTGAAGGTCGTAACCGAAACCACCGGCCCGAAAATCTCCTCCTGGAAGATTCGCATCTTGTTGTGGCCCTTGAACACCGTCGGCTTGACGTAGTAGCCGCCCGCCAAATCGCCGGGCAGCACATTGCGGGCGCCGCCGGTCAAAACCTCGGCTCCTTCCTGGCGGCCGATGTCGATGTAGGACAGGATCTTTTCCAGTTGCTCGGACGAGGCCTGGGCACCGATCATCGTCGCCGGGTCCAGCGGATCTCCCTGCACGATCGCCTCGACGCGCTTGAGGGCGCGTTCCATGAACGTGTCGTAGATCGATTCGTGAATGAGCGCGCGGCTCGGGCAGGTGCAGACCTCGCCCTGGTTCAGCGCGAACATGACGAAGCCTTCGATCGCCTTGTCGAAGAAATCGTCGTCCTCGGCGACGACATCCCTAAAGAAGATGTTGGGCGACTTGCCGCCCAGTTCCAGCGTGACCAGGATCAGGTTCTGGCTGGCATATTGCATGATCAGCCGGCCGGTCGTGGTCTCGCCGGTAAAGGCGATCTTGGCAATGCGCGGTGACGATGCGAGCGGCTTGCCGGCCTCGAGGCCGAAGCCGTTGACGATGTTGAGCACGCCCGGCGGCAGCAGATCGCCGACAAGATCGGCCCACAGCAAGATGGCGGCCGGCGTCTGCTCGGCAGGCTTCAGCACGACGCAGTTTCCGGCGGCAAGCGCGGGAGCAAGTTTCCAGCATGCCATCAGCAGCGGGAAGTTCCAGGGGATGATCTGGCCGACCACGCCGAGCGGCTCATGGAAATGATAGGCGACGGTATCGTCGTCGATCTGGGAAAGGCTGCCTTCCTGGCCACGCAAGGCGCCAGCGAAATAGCGGAAATGGTCGATGGCCAAAGGCAGGTCAGCCGCGGTCGTCTCGCGGATCGGCTTGCCGTTATCCCAGGTTTCGGCGCGAGCGAGGAGATCGAGGTTTTCCTCCATGCGGTCGGCGATGCGGTTGAGCATGAGCGACCGCTCGGCAACGCTGGTGCGTGCCCAGGCGTCCTTGGCGGCATGGGCCGCGTCAAGCGCTGCCTCGATGTCCTGCGCATCCGAACGCGCCACTTCGCACAGCAACTGACCGTTCACCGGCGAGTAGTTTTCGAAGTAGCGGCCGGAGCGCGGCTCGGCCCATTTGCCACCGATGAAATTGCCGTAGCGCTTGTCGAAGGGCGCCTTGACCGAGCGTGAGAATTCAACCTTGTTCATGTGTCTTCCTCCCAAAGCTGACGTCGCGGGATGCGACGCTTCGGAAGAGAGACTTGCGATTTCCGCCGCGATTGTCACCGTGTCGACGACAGTGGCCGAGCGGGATGTGTCGCAGAATTGCGACAGTCAGGCGAGGATTCGAAGGTCAGTGAGACCGGTGGACATCCAGGCGGTTGAGCTTGCGATGAAGCGTCGCGCGGCTGATGCCAAGCGCCTGAGCCGCAGCCGACACATTTCCGTCTGCGCGCGCGAGCGCCCGCTGGAGAACACCGCGCTCCGCTTCGGCGAGAACTTCGTGGCCGCTCTCAGCCCAACCGAGCAGATCGGTTGCGGGCATCGGCTTGTCGAGACAATGTTGGGTAATTCCAAGCGCCAGGCGAGCCGACCGGGTCGCGCCGACCACAAGGTCGTCCGCATCAACGGCGATCAGCGCCTTGTCGGTCACCGGCGCCAAAAGAATTCGCGCCTTGGGAAACGCCATCCTGAAGTTCTCGGCCTCGATCCGACGCACCGCGTCGACCACTGCCACCGAAATAAGACTGGCAAAGGCCTCGGTCAGATCGGCCCGGCAGGAAGAGACGTCAAGCGCGGCCACAAGATTCCCTTCATGATCGTAGATTGGAGCAGTGGTGCAGCTCAGCCCCGTGTTGCGCGTTTGAAAATGCTGGTCGCGGTGGATCGTCAGCGCACGCTGTTCGACCAGACAGGTGCCGATCCCGTTGGTGCCCTGGCTCTCCTCGTTCCAGACGGAGCCGGTCCACAACCCCCAGGAATGAAACGTCTCGTCATCCACAGGCGCGCCGCGCCGTTCTACTGGCACCCCGTTGCGATCGGCGAGCAGGACACAGCACCCGACCCCGCCCACCGCAAAATAGAGTCTGTCGAGGCTCGATTGGGCAGCCCGAATGAGCGGCTCGATGCGTTGTCGGGCCTCCCCCAATTCCGCATCCGTTAGGTAGCGGGGAGGACTGCGATCGGCTGGATCGAGCCGGTGCAAACTGGAAGACCGCCGCCAGGAGGCAACCAGCGCGGACTTCGCCGCCGCGCCCGAAGCGATCGCGGCCTGAATGCGATCGGCATGATGACCGGATAGATCCTCGCCCATGCTATCCTCCCATCCCCGCTTCTTGTCGCACCAGGTTCCGATTTCAATCACCGCGTTGTCAATTCGACAGAAGAACCAGATGGGGTAAATCCTCTATGTTCTCCTGGCAGTTAGTGATTTTGGCCAATCGATAGTCGTTCCTCGCCGGTGCCCCCAAAGCCTACCAGCACGAATTGGGCATTCATTGATCGAGAGCAAAGAGGAACGACCATGACCAGCCGCGGGACCGTGCGGAACAATACGGGAAGCTTTTTGATTTTGGCCCACGAAAAAGTCAATGAAATCAACGGCTTTAATGCATCTTCCGGGCCCACCATTCAGTCTGCTCGATTTCCGGGTTTTTCCCCCGTCTCAGAATAGCAGCGACATTTCCGCGGGTTAGCGCCGGGTAGTTGGCAACACTTGACCACGATCCAAGGGCAGGAGAAGCGATCTTGTGCCTGTTTCTATCCTCTATTTTCGCTCCTGTTCGTCGGCCGGCCGACGACCCCAGCGGCGATCGGCTAGATGCGCTTTTCTGCGCGATCCAGACGGCTTGGGCGTGGACGATGTGAAGCGAGCGTACGGCGCGCCGGAACATCTCGATCCGCTCGAGGGATGGATCGCCGATCCATCCCTCCGCGAGATTCGGGAACCCGCCGGTCCGGCTTCAGTCTGAACCCGGCGCCTCATCGGCTCGGCGTCTACTCGGCTGCGCCGCTCTCGGAAGCCAAGGTCGGGCCGGCTTCAGGCCGCCTGCGCCGGAATGTCCTGCGCAGAGCAACGTAGAAGACCGGCGTCAGGAAGAGGCCGAACAATGTCACGCCCAGCATGCCGGAGAACACGGCCGTGCCGAGCGATTGGCGCATTTCCGCGCCAGGCCCGCTGGCGATCACTAGCGGCACCACGCCCAGGATGAAGGCGAATGCCGTCATCAGGATCGGCCGCAGCCGCAGCCGGCAGGCCTCGACAGCCGCCTCGACGGCGTCAAGGCCACGCTCCTCACCTTGGCGCGCGAACTCGACGATCAGGATCGCGTTCTTCGCCGCCAGGCCGATGAGCACGATCAGCCCGATCTGCACGAGGATGTTGTTGTCGAGACCGCGGAAGGCGACGCCCAAGAGGGCGGCCAGCACGCTGAGCGGGACGATAAGCACGATCGCGAATGGCGTAATCCAGCTTTCGTATAGCGCGGCGAGCACCAGAAAGACGAACAGAACCGACAGGCCGAAGATGAACACCGCCGTGTTGCCGGTCTGCCGCTCCTGGAAGGCGAGTTCAGTCCATTCGAAGGAAGTGCCCTGCGGCAGCGATTCGGCTGCGATCCCCTCCATCAGGTCGAGCGCCGTGCCCGTGGCGACACCCGGCGCTGCATTGCCCTGAAGCGGCACGGAGACATACATGTTGTAGCGTTGCACGAGCGAGGGACCGGTGACGTCGCGGATCTCGACCAGTGTGCCGAGCGGCACCAGGTCGCCGGCCGCCGAGCGCACCTTCAGCTTCAATATGTCGTCGCGATCGATGCGGAAAGCCTGGTCGGCTTGCGCCCGCACTTGGTAGACGCGACCGAAAGCATTGAAATCGTTGACGTAGGCGGTGCCTAGATTGATCGACAGCGTCTCGAAGATGTTGGGGATCGGCACGTTCAGCATGCGCGCCTTGTCGCGGTCGATCGCCAGGAAGAATTGCGGGCTGGAGGCCGAGAAGGTGGTGAAGACGCCCGTCAACCCGGGCGTCTGGTTGGCCTTGCCGGCGATTTCGTTGGCCAGCGCCAGAATCGGCCGCATGTCGGCGCTGTTGCGCTCCTGGAGCATCATCTTGAAGCCGCCGGAGTTGCCGATGCCCCGCACTGGCGGCGGCGGCAGCGCGATGATGAAGGCCTCCTGGATGCTTTGCAGGCTGCCAAACAGCGTGCCGATGATCTTGTCGGAAGTATCGCCGCTCTCGAGCCGTTCCTCGAAGCTCTTGAATGGCGCGAAGATCACGCCGGAATTGCTGGCGTTGGTGAATGTCGCGCCGTTGAATCCTGCGAAGGCGACGGCATTGGCGACACCCGGCGTCTCGCGGATGATATCCGACGCCTTCTGGATGATTGCGTCCGTTCGGGCGAGCGAAGAGCCCTCCGGCAATTGCACGACGACGATCGCATAACCCTGGTCCATGTTCGGGATGAAGCCACGCGGCACCGTCTGCAGCATGTGATAGGTCGCGTAGAGCAGTCCTGCGAAGACGAGCAGCATGGCGGCAAGCGCCAGAGCCGTGCCGACCAGTCTGTGCACCAGCCACGCATAGCCGTCCGCCATCCTGTCGAACCCGTTGTTGAACCCGTTCGCCAGAGCGCGGCCGAACCTTGCCAGGAAGAAGTTCGAATGTTCCTCGGTGTGCGGCTTGAAAAGGACGCCAGCGAGAGCCGGCGAAAGCGTCAGCGAGTTGAATGCGGAGATCGCGGTGGAGACCGCGATGGTGATGGCGAACTGCAGGTAGAACTGGCCGGAAATCCCGGGAATGAAAGCCGCCGGAACGAAGACGGAGATCAGCACCAGCGAGATCGCGAGGACCGCGTTTCCCACTTCATCCATGGTCTTGTGCGCAGCGGCGCGCGGGGCGAGCCCCAGCCGGATGTTCCGCTCGATATTTTCCACAACCACGATGGCGTCGTCGACAACGATGCCGACCGCCAGCACCAGCCCGAACAGAGTGAGCATGTTGAGCGAGAAGCCGAAGGCGAGCAGCACGGCAAGCGTGCCGATCAGCGAGACCGGTATCGCCACGATCGGCACGATCGCCATGCGCCACGACTGCAGGAACACGATGATGACGATCACCACCAGCAGGATCGCCTCGGCGATGGTGACATAGACCTCGTTGATAGATTCAGCGATGAACTCGGTCGGATTGTAGATGATCTCGTAGGCCAGCCCCTTCGGGAAATCCTCCGAAAGCGCCGCGATGGTCTCCTGGAT
Organism: Mesorhizobium sp. M6A.T.Ce.TU.002.03.1.1; assembly: GCF_003997275.1. NCBI lineage: Bacteria > Pseudomonadati > Pseudomonadota > Alphaproteobacteria > Hyphomicrobiales > Phyllobacteriaceae > Mesorhizobium > Mesorhizobium sp. M6A.T.Ce.TU.002.03.1.1. Next base: position 25,972 of record NZ_RZTI01000049.1, on the reverse strand, counting down.
TTCTTCCGCCGAGGCCAAGGCATTGGTGCCCGGCCGCTGGAAGATGCCGAGCGCCACCGCCGCCTTGTTGTTGAGATAGGAATTGGTGACGTAGTCCCTGGCGCCGAGCTCTATGCGCGCCACATCCTGCAGGGAGATCAAGCGGCCGTCCTCGGTCGACTTGACTATGACGTAGCGGAAGTCGCGCGCGTCTTCGAAGCGCCCTTGCGTGGTGACCGTATACTGGAAGGCCGAGCCGTCGCCAATCGGCGGCGCGCCGATCGAGCCGCCCGACACCTGGACATTCTGGTCGCGCAGCGCCTGGACTACGTCGCCTGCGGTCATTCCGTAGGCGGACAGCTTTTCCGGGTCGAGCCAGACGCGCAGCGAATATTCGCGCTCGCCGAAGATCTGCACGTCGCCGACGCCGTCCAGTCTCAGCAGGACGTCGCGCACGCGCGAACGCGCATAATTCGAGACGTAGAGCTGATCATATGTGTCGTCGGGCGACAGCATATGAATGACCATCATCAGGTCGGGCGAACTTTTCGCCGTGGTGATGCCGAGCCGGCGCACCTCTTCCGGCAGGCGCGCTTCGGCGATCGAGACGCGGTTCTGGACCAGCACCTGCGCCGCGTCGAGATCGGTGCCGGGGCGGAAGGTGATGGTGAGCGACATCGAGCCTTCGCCGGAGGAATACGACGACATGTAGAGCATGTGCTCGACGCCGTTGATTTCCTGTTCGATCGGCGTCGCCACGGTCGCGGCGACCGTCTCGGCGTCGGCGCCCGGATAGGAGGCGCGCACCACGATGGTCGGTGGCGCGATTTCGGGATATTGCGCGACCGGAAGCTGCGTATAGGCGATGCCGCCGACGAGCACGAGCACGATCGACAGCACCACTGCGAAGATCGGGCGGTTGACGAAGAAATGGGCGAAGTTCATTGCGTCTGCCCTTCGGCTTCAACCTTGGGCGGCAACGTGGTCATCTCGGGCTTGACGGTGACGCCCGGTCGCACTCGCACCAGCCCGTTGGTTACCACGGTCTCTTCGCCGGTGAGGCCCTCGCGGATAACGCGATAGCCGTCAATGCGCGGGCCGGTGCGCACCGGCTTGGCCGAGATCAGGCCTGCCTCGTCGACAACGAAGACGATGCGGCGGTTCTGGTCGGCGCCGATCGCCTCATCAGGCAGAAGCACGCCCGGATGAGGCAGCGAGGCGGGCACGTTGATGCGGCCGAACATGCCCGGCTGCAGCACGCCGTCCTTGTTGTCGAAGCGCGCCCTGACCCGCATCGTGCCGGTAGCTTCGTCCAGACGGTTCTCGGCGAAGTCGAGCTTGCCCTTGAACGTCGCTTCATCACGGTCGGCGACACGGACGACAACATCGACGCCGCCGGCGCCCTCCTGCATGACGCCGCCGCGCTCGCGGGCGTCGCGCGCATAAGCGAAGTAGGACCGCTCATCGATGTCGAAATAGAAGTCGATCGGGTCGATCGAGACGATGGTGGTCAGCACGGTCTGGTCGGCCTGCACCAGATTGCCCGGCGAGACGAGCCGGCGGTTGACCCGGCCGGAAAACGGCGCCTTGATCTCGGTGAATTCGAGATCGAGACTTGCGTTTTCAAGTGCCGCCTCCGCGCCGTCCAGTTGCGCTTGGGCGGCGAGATATTCGCGGCGGCGGTCGTCCAGTGTCGAAACCGGTATGTTGCCTTCGCGCGACAGGGTCTCGGCGCGCTCGAACTGCATCTTGCTGAATTCGACCAGGGTCTTGGCCGAGTCGACCTGCGCCTGCGCCTGGTTCAGCGCCGCCTTGAACGGCCGCTGGTCGATGGTGAACAGGAGGTCGCCCCGCTTGACCAGCGTACCGTCCTGGAAATGGACCTGGTCGAGATAGCCGCCGACGCGGGAGCGCAGCGAAACCTGGTCGACGGCTTCGAAACGGCCGACGAACTCATCGTCCTCGACGATATCGCGCACCACCGGCTTGGCTACCGTGACGACGGGCGCGGGAGGCGCTTCCTGCGCCTGTGCGGCCGGGGTCGCGAGCAAGCCAATCGCCGCGAAGGCCGCGGCGGCGAGCCATTTTGCAGGGACGTTTCTGCTGGAGGGGGCGGCCAGAGAATCGTGGCGGAGGCGTGCAGTGTGAACCATGGTTACCCCTCGTAATCGGCCCTTCATGCGAAGCCATAACATCTAGGCAGCGGGTGTACCGCACAAATCAATCTTTTTGAACTGACCGCCACAACCGACAGCCTGCGTTTATCCGCGCTGCGTAAGCATCGCCATGCGCTCGAGCTAAAGCGTATCTGACAAGCCATTGCGCATCCCGACGTGCGGCGGTTCTGTCGGGAGGACTGGTTGAGCCTTTTTCTCCTTCTCGTCGAAAGCACTGGACGCAGACCTAACTCAAGAATTCTGGCTTCGAAAGACCTCCATGCAGTGCGTGCGGTGATCGGAGGCGACGACGTGCGAATAGGCGGGTTTTTTGACCCATTGCCGACTTTGCTTGCTGCCGGAATGAATGTCCGGTTGCCGAGACAACTTGCGCCGCTCGCCTGCCCTTGGGTGCTTGTGATGACATGATACCGATGACCGATGACCCCGCAAAACACGTCGCTCTCCGGGCTGGGAACCGCACGGCTCGCGGCAAAGGAGGAACGCTATGGCGGTCGTGGCACCGTCGTGGACACCGAGGCGCGATCATGTCCGTGACGTGCAGTGCTCCAGCGACGGTGCTGGCGATCTTCCGATGGTTGTGCGCACACTGCCGGGCGGCTTTCGCCATGGGCTTGGGATCTCGCCTCCGACGTATTTTGCCGGTTTCACCTGCCGAAAAACGGACCCGTCGCCTCCTACAATTGCAGCGAAGCGACCCGAACCGAGCCCGGGTGCCAAGCCCCGAGTTCGATTGTGCAGCGCCGCAGCCAGCTCGACGCCCCAAGCTCCGCGAGGTTATCGTTTCCGACTGCACCAAGCTCGGGCCGGCTGACACAACCCCTCGACGGGCCGCGAAGTAGCAGGATCTATCACTACTCAGTCAGCCTTCCGCTGCGGTGCCCGAGCGCCTGCCTCGCAGCATACATGGTCGGTGAGCGCTTGCCCGGAAGGTTGGCCTCGAGAACAAGCTGTTCGACAAAGCCTTGGTTAATTTCAATCTCCACGCATTGGTCGAGTTTATCAACGATCCAGACAGCATAACCTGCATCTTCTTTCAATTTGTAGTCGGAGTCATCCTTTGGAATCTCCAATTCTGGGAACTTATTAACTAGCATTATCTTGGGTTTTGGCAGGTCAAATGTATGACCTTCGTAGGCGTAGCCGACAATCAACCCGCAAGAAAGCTCTTTCTCTGGCTTGCTGCCCAGCATATATGTTTGTGCAGTCACAGTCACAACGGCTGTGCCAAATTCCTTTATATCCAATTTAATACTGAAGCTGGCTCTTATCGGTATACTAGGCAAGTTGCCTTGGCCGAGCATTATGCCGCGGCGGACCTTATTCGATGTGGCTTTCTTAAGTACTTCTTTCGCTGCGTTGACTTCCCGTTCGTCGGCGCTAACGTCATGTGCTGTTTGGACATAAATGTTGGTGTTCGAGATTTCGCTGGCCTGTCCGGGAATGGAAATACCAATTTCCGCCTCAATTCCGTAGAGCCTGACCTGCGTTGCATTGTATGCACCGTTGGGGAATGTCAGTGTCGGACGGTGATAGTCGTCACTCATGTCAGTCCTCCTCGCTTTGACAATTCAGTTCATGAAATTTCTCGCCACCTGAAGTTTTCCTCGAACTTAGCGCCCAGCGCTGGCGCGATGCGGCTGCCGGCTTCGGCAATGGCCATCGCGGCATTCTCAAATGTCAGATCGTCCGCATCGAGGCCGGACCAGGCCCGTGCGAGAGCCAGCGCCACGTCGTCCCGCGCGCGGGTGAGCGCGCTCTTGAACAGGAACGGCCTGGCACGGAAGGCCAGCGCTGTGAAATCCGAGATGAGCTGCATGGCGGCCTCGTCGATATCCCTGATGTCGATATCGAGAAGCCGCTCGTCGGCTAGTCCATCACCCACGAGATTTGCGTGATAGGTGTCTACGATCGTATCGAATACCGCCCCCGTGAAAGGCCGCGACCTGTCATGGATTTCGTCGGAGACTTCAGACATGCGGCGCGAATTGCTGGCGAGGCGAATCTGCCGGTCACCGATCAGTTCGGCGATGCGGTTGAGTTCGTTCAGGACGAGGAGGTTGCCGTTGCTGTGGCGGAGCAGCCGGTCGAGACCGCTATCGAAATGCAGGAAGGACAGAAGCGACGTTATGTCGGCGCTCGCCTCATGGAACGACGCGAAGTCGCCGGTCTTCAAGCCATTTGCCGGCACTCCAAAAAGGGAAAACAGAATCGCGTGGCCGACCTCATGCGCAATCGTATCGAAGTTGAGGGCATAGGGATAATTTCGACCGTCGGGCGCCCTGTCCACGCCGAGTTCCAGATAACCGTAGCCAGACTGGGCGTTGTTCCAGTCGACCCACGGAATGATCTCCAGCCGCTCATAGGTTTCGGCGAAGTACCAGGTAATCGGCCGCCCAAGGTAGCTTTCCCAGATGTCCAGGACCCGGCTGACTGCCCCGAAGGCGTGTGCCGCCAGGAACTGACGTGAATTCAATGAAATCCGGTCGAAGTGACCGTCGTAGGCGGGTTCCGCCGACGGGAAGACCTCGCCAACGAAGGGCGGCAGATAGGGATACTCGTAAGGTTCCTTGTCGAGGAGCGGATCGCGGACATAGATGCGATGGTCCTCCGGACCGGGGCGTAACCGGCCCGGCGGGGTCGATATCCAGACGGTCTCGGGTGTGCCGTAATTGGCAAGGTGGGGCACCTGCGGAAATAGCAGGAAGCGCGTGCCGACGGAGCGACTTTCATCGTTGGATCGATCGAGCGTTCCTAGTAGCTCAGCCCCTCTCATTTTAATACATTAGCAAAATCTTACGTATTGTAAATTGAGATTGAGAATTCTCGCCCTGATGCTTTCAAATCTCTAACCCGGCTTCGTCGAGATCCTTAAAGAAAGCCGCCGTCAATTGGAAATCTGGCAGGGGTGCAGGCTCCTTGAATAAACCGTGATCCAATAGCCGGAGTGCATCACGCGCATCCTGCTTCTTTTGCTGAACGAAAGCTGCGGCGAGGATCTCCTGATATTTCTCGACAACGAGATCACCTTCGCATGACAAGGCGTCACCGACCATGCGGGCGAGCGTGCGCTCGCGAAAGTTGAGAGCTCGCGCGGCGCGCTCCAGGCTGGTTCTGTATTCAGCCGAAATGATGCCTCGACGGCAGGCCCTGCGAACAGTCATGCGAAGATCGATCAGCGCGTGGGTTATGGGCGCGGAGTTTACCCCCCATGGTCCGTGCAGCACGGCCACTGCATCGTCAGGCGCAAACGCAAAACGACGATACCACCGGTAGATGAGCCCCACTCCCTGCATGTATGGAAAGAGTTCCGCAGCGCGAAGAGCCCCCATGCTCGCCGCGCCTATTACCGGAACACCTTTCGCTATTGCCCAAAGGATTTCCTTGTGCCGGACCGCCGGCTCCGACTGAAAGCCGCCGTCGATGATGACTATCGCACTCGGATCAAAATGCTGCACGGCCGCAATGATCGAACCCTGCACAGCCGGCGGAAGGCAGATCGCCTCCACCACTTCCAGCACTTCGCCCTGTGACAGGGTGGGACCGGCAAAGACCAGCTTGGGACGCATTTGCCTAGCCATGCAACAGCGGCGTTAAGGCCGGTATGACGATCCTTACGACTGACAGGTCGCCGAGCGGTCTCGTATCGAGCTGAATCATGTACACTGTATCGATTCCTGCGCCCTCGATCTTTGCGAGAAGAGCGGACATCCTATTTCCGGCGCTGGTGTAATTCTGCCCGGCAATCGCATGGAAATGTACGTCGCGAGGGCCGTCGGACAGGAGGCGTCGGTGCGCCGCAATTTTTTGCCAGTCGGGATATTTTGGATAGGACGCGCGCGTCAGGTCATCACGGGCGCCGGAGATCGCCGTCAGTCGCGACTGCGCCGCCTCGTAGATTGCGTGAACGATCGCGGACGCGGCATCGAAACCTGCAGCCGAGCCCTCTGCCGGATGGTGAAGAATTGCAGTTTCCGGCGGCCGATCCTCCATGAGATGGCACCAGATCACCGGTAGTCCCAGCGGTGAGGGGGCGTGCCAAAGCCCGACCAGCAGGCCTTTGGCTTCCAGGCTTTCGAGAAGGCTCGCAACTGTCGGATCGTCGATCGTTCTCGGGTCAATTCGACGGCGCTGGAAAAAGCCATGGATTCGCTCCGCCCGCGTGAGTGCGTCGCGCTCGATGCATTCCATTATCCCGTGCAGAATAGAGTCTGTTTCCTCGAAGGAGGCCGCCAGGCCGGACGTCGATGAAGCGAAGATTTCCTCGTGGGGCCGCGGCGGGAACACGTAGGCAGTGTGTACAAGCTCGAATGGGACCCAATCCTGCAGACCACCCTTGAGGATATTCTCGGCATGAATCCAAGCTATCTCCCTGCTGCGCCAGCCCGGGTCGACACCTGGCTGGAGATGGGCTTCGAATCTTTCAGGAGGAATATTCAGGGAGTCTGCGGAGGCCGCGATGGGGTCGTAGTGCGCCAAGCGCTCGGCAAAGTAGGACTCTGCGGCCTCGAGAATGGCCGATACCGCAGCTTCGGTTCTGGTCGGCCCCTTGCCTTGCGAAACGGAATTTAAAAGGGAGAAAGGCCTGACCGCCTGAACCACGGGTATGTCGAGCACGTCGAGACCTGTGATGTCTGCAATCCGTGTGATGCCCAAGAGCTCGCGCATCGTCATTAGCCGCATGAGTGCTTCGCGCGGCGGAGGACCCGAGCGCTCGTATCGTTCCAGCATGGAGGCTCCCGATCTCCCAGCCGCGCAGGCTAGTGGCGCAGGCTTGGTTCTAGATTGACGAACAACGCCGCACCTTGCTCGATGGCTGATTTCGCCAGGTCGACGCGACTGCGGTACTGCCGGGATAGTTCCTCTGATACGCCCCATGTCCTGAGCATCTCGTATGCATTGAGCAGGATTGGCACCGCGTTTTGCTCATCGGCGGTAGCCAGGCTTTTGGAGAGCGCGGCAACAACCTCCATGCCTGAGGAACCTCTAAGTAGAAGGAGATGGGCCTTTCGCCGATAGAGTTCGGCGAGCCAAGAAAGACTGCCACCTGCTTCGGCTTCCGCAGCCGCGGAAGAGACAAGCGTAAGGGCCTCGTCAGTCTCGCCTGTCCGGGCCAGAAGTTCCGCCAGCATGCCGTAATAGACAGGATAGTCTTCCGGCGTCTGGAGTTCGCCGTGGATCGCGAGGCCCTCTTTGATCTGGTCCCTGCCTTGCTCTACCCGAGCAGCATTTCCTTCGCACCAGCCTTCGAGAATTTGCGCCAAGGCGGCAAGGGAGGGCAGATGGTGGCGCTTCGTCAATTCGCGGATATCGGCGATGACGCCTCGCAGCGCCGAGAAATCGCGGCGATAGCAATCAAGCATCGCTTCGTTGATGTAGACATGGGCGATACTACCAACATGCGCCGTTTGCATTGCCCAGCGCCTGGCTTCAGCCAACGACCGAACTGCGCTTGCGGCCCGGCCGGTAAACCATTGAGAGAGACCCCTATGCGACAGGCCGCAGACTCTGGCGTCGTGGCCGCCGAACAGAGTGGCATTCCCTGCCCTTTGGCCCGTCCCATAGAGCGCAAGTCCTTCGTCGACCGCCGCGATGCAGTTCTTGTGATGCCCAAGATTGAATTCGATTGCCCAAACGCAGTGTCTGGCCTGAAACTGCACTTCGGGGTCGTCGACATCCCTGAGGTCGGTGAGGACGGCCCGTGCGCGTTCCCCGTCGATGGTGGGGCCGGTGAACCACCAACCCCAGTAGATCGGAAACCACTTCGCACGCTCGGCGAGTGGCCGCCGCCTGGCGATCTCTACCCCGTCCTCGTAAAGTTTGCGGGCCGGCAGCGAGTTTGGACCTTCCGTGGCTGTAAGTATCGGCCCGAGCGGCATCATCGCGGCGAGGCGCAAAACATCCTGCTTGTCCGGCCCTCTCACTCGCTGGCAAAGGGTCATGGCATGGTCGAGAATCTGTCTCGCCTCGGCCATTGCAGAGCGGACGTAACTTTCCCGGCCGGCTGCGATGAACTGATCGATCGCTTCCTCGATAAGGCCAGCGCGTTCAGCATGTTCTGCCAGTTCAGCCGTACCCAGCCACGGGGCCAGATTTCGGTCGCGGCCGACAGCGGAGAAAAGCGACTGATGGAGGGCCTGCCGTCTCCTCCGCAGCAATGCATTGTAGATTGTCTCCCGGATCAGGGCATGACGAAATCCATAGTCGGGCTCGCCGGAAGGCCTGACCCGGATCAGGAATCCCGCCTCGATGAGGGTGTCCAGTGCATTCCCGATCGTCTCGTCACTGTATTCCGGCAACAGCTTCTGGAGCAATTCCAGATTGAAACGATTGCCGGCGACGGCGGCCGCTCGTGCCACATCCTTTGCAGGGCCCAGGGCTTCCAGCCTGGCTTGAAGGATGCCTTCAAACACCGATATTCGGCTCGATGAGCCGGCCGGCGCAAGGCGATCCGTTATGGAGGCTGCATTCTCGGCGATCCATTGGCAGATTTCCTCGATGAAAAGAGGCACGCCCCCGGTTACCTCCTCCACCATGCTAATGAGTTCCGAATGCGCGGCTGCCCCGATTTCCGGCCGCATGGCCATGATCGCCTGTCGCGTTTCCTCGCGATCGAGCGGCTTCAAAGTAATATGCGGCAAGTCCCGGAACCCTAAATAAGTCCCAGGTCGCGCAGTCATTATGAGAAGCACGGGCACCCTATGGATGAAGAGTGCAAGTTCCGCCAGCAATTGCCTCGACGTGAGGTCGATCCAATGTATGTCTTCGACAACCAGGATGAGTGGTCCGTGTTCGCATATGGCTTCTATGCTTCTGCGAACTGCCCAGGCGGCTTTCTCCCGGATGACCTTGAGATCAGCCTCCTTCAGACCGGGATTCGACCCTTCAGCCCCAAGTAGAAACGAGAAGATGTCGACCACTTCGTCATCGTGAACGCTTTGATTTGCGAAGACCTGCGCTACGTCTGAAGTCTCCAGCCGACCCTCTTTGCCAGCCAGGTCACTCCGAACATTTTGCAGCAGAGGATAAAGGGCCGAGTGGGAGCCGCCGGGCTGACATTGAAAAAGCAGCAATTTTGCCCGCTGAAAGCGTGTCTTCTTGCGGACTTCATAAAGCAGGCGAGACTTGCCGATACCGGCCTCACCCTGAACTAAAATGGCGCCGCCCTTGCCGGCGACGGCATCATGCCAACATGCGGCGATGGTGGCCAGTTCGTCCCCACGGCCTATAAACGTATTGTTCAAGCGCCCGAAGGCGAAGAAGCGGTCAACGTCCCGCTTGTGGCTGATGGCACGCCAAATCCGCTCCGGCTCCGCGAAACCCTTAATAACGTGAATGCCACGAAAACTGAAAACGTGGGACCGCCGCGCCAGATTTCGGGTCTCATCGGACACCAATATTGCATCCGGCTGAGCCATAGCCTGGAGCCGCGTCGCCATGGCCAAAGCAGGGCCGGTGACGCTGGCATGCGCCGGGTCACCGCCGTCCCCGTGAACGAGGGTCATGGATGTGGCAATCCCGACCCGAACATGTAGGTCCGTATGGTCTTTCTCCAGCCCGACCCGCTTGCACGCTTCAATGATTTCGAGTCCTGCCCGGATCGCTTGCGAAGCCGCGTCCTTTGCCTCCATCTCTGCCGGAAAAAGTGCGACACCGCCGTCGCCGGCCTCGCTGTCGACAACGCCCGAGCACGAAGAGATTGCCTGTCTTGCCGCACGCCGAAAGGCCGACATCAGTTCTTCATAGTCCTCGATATCCAAAACTGCGAGCAGGTCGGTTGATCCGACCAGATCATAACAGAGAGCTGTCATAACGCGCCGCTCGCTGCGAACGTCGGACACACTACTGTCGACCTTGCTCAGAACGCCCTTGGCAAGGGCCACGATTGGAGGCTCTACTCGACCCTTTTCCGACATGCTGCGGTGCCTTGGCTGGCGGAGTGGGAGCGATACTATCAAATGCGCTAATATTCACCAGAGCGCTCGGACGACCCTCATCATAAGCGATACTTCGGACGATGTGCGTCACGCTCCCTGACGCCGGTTAGCCTGATGGCATCTTCTCGAACGTCTTCAGCCCGGTTTCCATCCTGTCCCAGGGGAGGGCCCGGATACCGTACGTCACCACGGTCGGATTGAACCGGCCCGGATCGTCAAGGCTTGCTGCATGGACCGTGATCGGGTCCGGCATGGCGGTGTACGTCAGGTAGACAGGGGTTCCGCAGACCGGGCAGAAGGAATGGATTTTCACATTCCCGTTGTCCGCCGCGACACGCCACTCCGTCGTCGTGCCGGTGATCGTCACGTCCGCTCGCGACGAAAACGTCAGATAGGATCCATGACCGGTGCCGCTTCTTTTCTGGCAATCACGGCAGTGGCAGTGGTTCTCGAAGATGGGGGTTGCCTTAGCCTCGTAGCGAACCGCGCCGCACGCGCATCCGCCGGTGTAGAGAATGCTCATGTGCTCGGCTCCCTGTTTCGCGGTCAGGCCGCCCGTTCGGACGCGCGCGGCTTCGCGAAGACATCGATCGCTTGACCCGTTTCGAGGAAGGATTTCAGGCTGGAGAGGACGATCGGCCAGCCGCGCTTGATGCCGTTCGCCATCCCGCTACCGGCTTCGAGCTAGTCATGGGTGACGGTCAGCCGGACCATGGCCTCGTATTCCTCGACCTCGAAGGTCACCCGGCTGTAGCTCGCCGGATCGGACGCCTGCGAAGCGTTTGCCCAGGTGATCACGAGACGGGTCGGCGCGGAGATCTCGACGACCTTGCCGACGAGCTCGACGCTCCGCTCATCATTGGCGCGGATATGCTCCCAGCTCGAACCGGGCTTCCAGTCAGAGACGTTCTCGTGGCCCCAGTAGCGCCGTGCGAGGTCTGGTTTCGTTATGGCCTCAAACACCTTTCCCGGCGTCGAAACGATATAGTAAGTAAAGCTGATCGCTTCCTTGGTCATTGCTAGGCTCCTTTTTGTTTCACGAGCATAGATAGATGGGGGAACCGCGATCGTGTGAGTGACAATCGTGTCGCGAATGGCTTCTGATATGACAGAAGGTTGATGCATGATGCGCTGGCACCTTGCTCATGGACGGCATCTCGATCTTGGCGCGAAATCGTTGCTGATGGGGATTTTGAACGTCACGCCCGACAGTTTTTCCGACGGGGGAGAATTCGATCGGCCGGAGCGGGCGCTCCAGCAGGCGCGGCGCATGATCGGCGAGGGTGCGGCGATCATCGATGTCGGCGGCGAGTCCACCCGGCCCGGCGCCGGCGCCGTTTCGGCGCAGGAGGAACAATCGCGCATCCTGCCGGTCATCGAGGCGCTGTCGTCCGACGGCAGCAGCCTCGTTTCCGTCGACACCTATCGGGCCGAGACGGCGCGTCTGGCGGTCGCGGCGGGCGCACATATCGTCAACGACGTGCATGGCTTGCAGCGCGAACCAGACATCGCGCACGTCGCGGCGGAAACCGGCGCCGGTCTCGTCATCATGCACACCGGGCGAGACCGCGAAAAACTGGCGGATGTGATCGCCGACCAGTTCCTGTTCCTGAACAGATCGCTGGAGATCGCGCGCCATGCCGGCATCCCAGATGATCGGATCGTGCTGGACCCGGGCTTCGCCTTCGCCAAGGATGGAGAGGAAAACCTTGAGCTCATGGCTCGCTTCGGCGAATTGCGCGCTCTCGGTTTTCCATTGCTGGTCGGCACGTCACGCAAGCGTCTTGCCCGTCACCTGGTCGGCGGAACTGACGAGGGGCGCGACGTCGGCACAGCGGCGACAAGCGTCATCCTGCGGTTGAAGGGCGCTTCGATCTTTCGCGTGCACAATGTCGCGGTCAACCGCGATGCGCTGGCCTTCGCCGACGCGGTGCGCGAGCGCGAGCGCGAGACCGTGGAATAGAAGAGCGCGTCAGGCGGGCTCGGTCACGACGCCGATCCGCCGGTAGACGAATTGTTCGTCCTTCGAAGGAACTGCCGCAGCACGCTGGGCTTCGTCGATCAGCATTGCCATGCGCGCATGGATCGGCGATTTCGCGCAAGCCGGGTCCGTCGCGGCGGCATCGCCGGCGATTGCCATCGCCTGGCAGCGGCAGCCGCCCCAGTCGATTTCACGCCGTTCGCAGCTGCGGCAGGGCTGCTGCATCCAGTCGGTGCCGCGAAAGGCATTGAATGCTGGCGAATCGGTCCAGATATCGGCCAGGCTGCGCGGTCCAAAACGCTCGAAGCTGAGCGACGGGATGGTCTGTGCGGCATGGCATGGCAGCACGGTGCCGTCCGGCGTCACCATGAAGGCGTCTCGCGCCCAGCCACCCATGCACGGCTTGGGATAGATGGCGAAATAATCCGGCGGGACGAAATCGATGTTCATGATGCCGGTCAGCCGTTCGCGTGCCGCCGCGACGATCTCCGCCTGCCGTTCAACTGCATCGCGCTCAGGCATCAGTTGATCGCGATTGGTCAGCGCCCAGCCCGCATACTGCACGTTGGCGATCTCGAGCCGCTCCGCGCCCAGTGAAAGCGCTAGATCGATGAATTCCGGCACCTCCTCGATGTTGTGGCGATGGATCGGCGCGTTGATGGTGAGCGGCAGGCCGGCCGCGCGAGCCCGGCGTGCCGTCTCCAGCTTCTTTTCGTGGCCGCCTTTGTGGTTGCCGATGCGGTCGGTGGTCGCCGGCCGTGCGCCTTGAAAGCTCAGCTGCAGATGGTCGAGCCCGGCTTCGGCAAACGCCTCGATGCGGCCTTCGGCAATGCCGACGCCGGCGGTGATCAGGTTGGTGTAGACCCCGCGCGCCGAAAGCCCGGCGATCAATTGCTCGAGGTCGCGACGCAGCGTCGGTTCACCGCCGGACAGATGCACCTGGAGAACGCCGAGATCGGCCGCCTGCAAGAACAGGTCGAGCCAGGTCTGTGTGTCGAGTTCGCGATTGGCCTTCAGCAATTCGAGCGGATTGGAGCAATAAGGGCATTGCAGCGGGCAGCGATGCGTCAGTTCCGCCAGCATGCCGATCGGAGGGAGAAGGGGCTCGCTCATAGCTTCACCAGCAGCTTGTCCGACCATTCCTGCAGGAAGGCGACGACGTCGGCGGCCACGGCCTCCTGTTCGGCGTCATATTCCGCCGCAAGGTCGGCAATGATGTGGCCGACCGTGGATCGCCCATCGCAGCGGCGCAATATGTCGAGGCTGATGTCGTTCGGCCAAAATATTTTCTCGGGCGAAAGCACGGCGAACGCCTGCCGCACCGGGTCGTGCTGTATGCGCACGTGCTTCGGCAGCGATGGCACCGACTGCGGCGACACAATGGCTCTTTCGCGCAGCGCCATCATAGGGCTGCCTCCGGACGAAAGGCGCCGGGCGGTATGTTTCCCGGCTCGCCATAGGCGTGTTGAAGCGCGTCGAGCATGGCCCAGAGTATATCGCATTTGAACACCAGCGCATCGATCGCCTGCTGCTGGCGTTCCGCCGTGTCGGCATGGCCGAGCACGTAAGCGAGGGCGAAGTCGGCGTCGCGCGAGGCCTGTTCGGGCCGTCGGTTGAAATAGGCCAGCGTATCCTCTGTGATGTAATCATATTTGGCCAGCATCGCCGGCACCCGCTCGCCGATGATGAGCGGCGAGAACATCTCGGTCAGCGACGAGGCGACCGCCTCGAACAGCGTCCGGTTCGTGCAAAAGGAGAGGTAAGCGCCGACCGCGAAACGTGTCGCCGGCAGCGCCAGCCTTTCGCTCTTCACCGCATCGGCATCGAGACCGAGCGAGGTCGCCAGATGCAGCCAGCGCGCAATGCCGCCGCTCCAGCCGTCCTCGCCGTCGTGGTCTTCGATGCGTTTGCGCCAGGCGGCGCGAAACGCCGGATCCTCGGCATGTGCGAGGATCATGGCATCCTTGCGCGGGATGACAGCCTGATAGCAATAGCGGTTCAGCGCCCAAGCCTGCATCTCGGTCCTCGACAGCGCACCGCTGGTCATCCTGTGATGGAAAGGATGGCGGTTGTGATAGCGCTCGGCACCGACCTGCCGCAGCACGGCTTCGAGCTCGCTGGAGGACAGGCCGTTCCTGGCCGCGTCGTGGAAATCGTTCAAAATTCCATCTCCATCCCGTCGCGGGCGACTTCCCAGCCAGCCGCTTTGACCGCTGCGTGTTCGGCGGAATTCTCGTCCAGAACAGGATTGGTGTTGTTGATATGGACGAAGACACGGCGTCCGATCCTCACATCGGCCAAGCCGGCGATCGAACCCGCGTCTCCCGACATTGCCAGATGCCCCATGCGCGCACCGGTTTTTTGACCGACGCCGGCAGCAATCATCTCGTCGTCCATGTAGACCGTGCCGTCGAACAGAAGGCAGGCGGCATTGGCTAGGCGCGCGCGCAAGGTCGCATCGATGCGCGCGCAGCCCGGTATATAGATGACGGAGCCGCGCCGGCCGGCGCCGGCGATACGGACGCCAATCGTGTCGCCGGCGTCGGAGCTGAAATTGGCGTCCGGCTGGCTTCTTTCCTCGAGATAGAGCGCTATCTTCCCGGGCACGGGAAAGCTCTCGACAGCAACGCCGGTGTCGTGGCCGTCTGCATCGCAGATCGCCAGTTCTTCTCCCGGCGGTAAGATGCGTCGCGGCACGAGCGACGGATCGAGAACATTGAAAATCGAATTCGCCTCCAGCGTCGCCAGAACCTGTGTCGTTGCATAGATAGCGAAAGGCTGCCGCTCACGCAGGCTGAGCAGGCCGGCGACATGATCGACATCGGCATTGGTCAGCACCACCGCACGGATAGGCGTCGAACGCAGCGGCGCATCGAGCGCGGGCTGCAATTCGGGCGTTTGCGCAATCTGTTGGCGAATATCGGGCGAGGCGTTGAAGAGAACCCAGCCGGCCCCGTCCGCTGACGCGGCGATGCTTGATTGGGTTCGCGAATGCACGCCAGCCACCCCGCTGCGAGCCGCGCGGCTCAGGCGATAGTTGCAATTCCATTGCGGAAAGCCGCCGCCTGCCGCCGAGCCGATGATCTTCAAGCGCATTGCAATGCCCGCTCTGCGGCTTGTTCAACCAGCAGGAAATTTTCGGCCGTGAATGGCTTCGCGCCCGCGTCGAACGCGTCAACGCCTTCCACGAAGATCTCACGCGGCAAGAAAGTGCGTGTCCCCGTTGCCAGGGACACGCACCTCTGCGGCCTACTTCTTGGGAGGAATTTCAGCAGGCAGATACCGCGAAATTTCGAAGCCCGCAGCGACTTGGCACATGGTCGGTTTTGTCCAGCTCTTCTTCATGGCATTTCTCCTCTTCTACCAGCCCGAAGGGGCCGATCCTTTTCTCAGTCAACCATTGCTGGGCACCATTGCAATGGCTCGTCCATCAGCTCTCAAAATGGACAAATGAAACGGTAGGTTCTGAAAAATCGAAAAACAAGACGATCGAAATAACAATGCTCATGCTTCAATTGCTGATCACGTAAGGCTTCTTCTCCTCCAGCGGAAGGTTTGCACGCTCCCATCCATCGGCGCCGAGCGGATACCAGATCACCGAACTGTAGCCCCATTCGACGGCCCGTTTCGCGGCATTCCAGGACATCCAGCAATTCGTCATGCAATAGAACAGGATAGCGCGCGACTTGTCGGCACCGGCTTCGGCCGCGAGGCCTTGGCGAAAATAGCTGGCGGTCTCCTCGGAGATAGCGCCGTAACCGACGTTGGCCAGCCAGATGCTGCCCGGGATGTCCTTTCTGATCGCCTCTCTCCAAATCGTTCCTGCCGGCAAATTGGCCGGCTTCGGCGTGTTCGGCATGACGTCGAAGAACACCGCCTTCTTCTCCCGCCACAGCGCCTCGGCCTCTGCCGTCGTCACCACGCTCGCACCTTGCAGCGTCTGCGGCACCGGCGCCCGATATTCGTCCATCCGGTAGCCGCCGGGCTCGGCGATATCGCCAGCCCACATCGGTTCGGTCAGACTGAGAAGGCCCGCAGCGACCAGCAAAATCGTCTCCTTTCCCTTCATACCGGCATCGTCATTGCGTGATCGGATTATCGTGTTCGTCGATCAGCGGCACATTGTAGTCCAGCAGGATCCTGTTGATCTCCGCCTGGTTTTCCCTGATCACCCGGTTGAGCGACCGCTTCCATTCCTGGTCGGATGGACGCACGCCCATGGTGATACGATAGGACATGCGCGAGCCGGTTTTTTCCTTCACCAGCGGAACGATCGTGAGGTCGGCGCCGAGTTCCTTGGCATAGTAGCCTGCCATCGGTCCCCAAATGACCGCCGCGTCGATCTTGCCGGCGAGCATGTCCTTGATCATGACCTCCCCCATGGAAGGGGTGAGGCGCGTATCCACCGCCAAGGGATAGATTTTTGCCGTTCGCAAGAGCTTGTTGGCAGCCATGTTGGCAGTCGGCGGCGTGCTTTCGACGACACCGATCTTCTTGCCGGTGAGTTTCGGATCCTCGATCGTCTCGACGCCTTCCATGCCGCTGCCCTTCGGGTGCACCAGCACATAGGAGGAGCGATAGTAGGCGTTGGTGTTCTGCACCAGTTCATCGCCCTGGGCATAGCCCATGATGATGTCGCATCGGTTGGCCGCCAGCGTGTTGCGCACGAAGCCGGCGACAAGAGGAAACCACGTGTAGGCGACGGACTTCCGACCGGTTTTCGCTGCAACCAGTTCGGCCAGCTTGTTTTCGAAGCCTTCGCCGCTCTTGTCGGTGAAAGGCATGTTCGAAGGATCGGCGCAGACGCGCAGAATATCGGGGTCGACCAGTTCTCCTGCGGCACCAAGGCCGGCGTCCTGCGCCTGGGCGTTCGAAGGCGGCAAGGCGAGTGCGCCGACGATCGACAGCACAAAACGCAGCTTCAACGCATCACGGCCAGTCATATCATCCACCCATACAGGATGCTTCGGCATCCTTCGCTGCTTGTGGCTTGTCTGCTTTCTTCGGCGGTCTGCCGCGGGGCGCCGCACCGTCGGCGCGGGCGCGGAGGTAGACGTAGAGATCGTCCATGTAGCAATAGACGTTCTTGTTGTCGCCAAAGGCAGGCATGACATTCTCCTTGCCGCCGCCGACATTCTTGCGGCCTTCGGCGACAATCGAGAGGAACGTGCCGTAATCCATGGTTTTCAGGCTGTTGACCAGGGCCGGCGCATAGCTCGAACCGGTGCCGTCCGGTCCGTGACAGACATGGCAATCGGAGTGATAGCGGCGATAACCGCTGAACGTGTACCAATCCACGGTTCCGTTTTCGATCTTGTAGGTCGGGTTTCCGTCCGCGTCGAAATGTTTGCCGGCCTCTTCCGTCACCGCCTTGGCTTTTTCCGCGCTGTCCTCGGCCTGCGCGAGACTTGAGCTTGCCAGAGGCAGCAGAGCCAGGGCGAGGGCGGAAATTACAATGCGAACGGACATTCAGTATCTTCCTTCATTTGCCACGGACACGGGCTTTTCTGTCGTGAAGCGGCATTGATCGATGTTTTAGGGCGCGGCGAAATCGAGAGCCCGGTCCTGGCTTCCCGGTGATCCGGGCTCTCGCTTTTCAAGCCTTGGTCTTTTCACAAGACCCGAGGCGTGTGCCTAAGGTTCCCGAGTGTCAGTCCGGGAGACCGAAGACGGTGAGCTGACCGCCCAGCGTCGTGTAGTCGGCCAGTGCTGCGTAGCCACCGACCGCTCCCAGACCAGCAGTCCCAACGACCGCAGTCTCGTCGCCTTGCTCACGGCCCTGATCGACGGCGCCATGCCAGGCAGCGGCGTTTTCGGGCGAAAGCAGTCCACCTGCCAGACCGATACCGGCCCATCCGCCGACGCCGGACAGAACGGCGATGTACTGCTTGCCGCCATGCTCGTAGGCCGTGATGTTGCCGATGATGCCGGACGGGGTCTTGAACTTGTAGAGTTCATTCCCGTCATGATCGACCGCCTTGATGTAGCCCTCGAGCGTGCCGTAGAAGACGACGTCGCCGTCGGTTGCCAGCGCGCCCGACCACACCGAGAACTTCTCGGGTTTCGACCAGACGATCTCGCCCTTGGCAGCATCCCAGGCAATGAAGTTGCCCATGTGGTCGGCTCCAGGGGGAGGATACATCGACACGGTGGCGCCCACGTAAGGCTGACCGGCAGTGTAGCTCACCTTATAAGGCTCATAGTCCATGCAGACATGGTTTGTCGGCACGTAGAACAGGCCGGTCTTCGGCGAATAGGCCGCCGGTTGCTGGTCCTTGGTTCCAAGCGCCGCCGGGCAGATGCCCGTCGTGTTGGTGTCTTCGCCGTTCGCCTGGGTCGAATATTTGGCCACGACCTGCGGGCGGCCATACTGGTCGCTGCTGGGGTCCATGTTGACTTCCGTCGCCCAGTTCACTGCCGGATCGTATTTCTTGGCGACGAGAAGTTCGCCACTGGCGCGATCCATGGTGTAGGCAAAGCCATTGCGGTCGAAATGCACCAGCACGTCGCGCTTGGCGCCGCCGACCTCCATGCCATCGACGAGAATCATCTCGTTGATGCCGTCAAAGTCCCATTCGTCATGCGGGGTCATCTGGTAGAGCCATTTGGCAACACCAGTATCCGCATCGCGAGCCATGATTGTCATGGACCAGCGATTGTCGCCTGGGCGCTGGACCGGGTTCCATGTCGAGGGATTGCCGGTACCATAGTAAACCAGGTTCAGCTTGGGATCATAGGAATACCATCCCCATGTCGTGCCGCCGCCTGTCTTCCACTGCTCGCCTTCCCAGGTGTTCGTGCCGGAATCCTTTCCGACAGGTTTGCCGAGATGGGTGGTCTTCTCGGGATCGATCAGGGTGTCTGCGTCCGGACCTTCCGAATAGGCTTTCCAGGCGAGCTTGCCATCTGCCAGATTGTAGGCGGCCAACCAGCCGCGAACGCCGAATTCAGCGCCGGAGACGCCGACCAGCACCTTGTCCTTGACGACTACGGGTGCTGACGTGCCGGATTCGCCCTTTCCGCCGTCGGTCTGCTCGCCGTTCTTGACTGACCAGACGACCTTGCCGGTCTTGGCATCGAGCGCCACGACGGTGGTGTCGGCCTGGTTTAGAATGATCTTGCCGTCACCATAGGCGACGCCACGATTGACCGTGTCGCAGCACATGATCCCAATAACATTGGGGTCTTGCTTGGGCTCGTATTTCCAGAGGATCTTTCCGTCATTGTTGAGATCGAGAGCATAGACGGTGTTCGGGAACGGCGCGTGGACATACATCACATCGCCGATAATCAGCGGCCCGCCTTCATGGCCGCGCAGCACGCCAGTGGAGAAGCTCCACTTGACCTGCAGGTTCTTCACGTTGTCCTTGGTGATCTGGTTAAGTTTGGAAAAGCGGGTGTTGGCGTAGTCACCCGTCTGCATCACCCAGTCCTTGGGGTTTTCGGCCATTTTCATTAGTTCTTCATTGGCCGACGTCATGTGGACCGCGCCGAACGACATGAGCGCCGCGGTCGTTAGTAGGTAGGCAGTTTTCGCAAATACACGCATCAAAGTCCTCCCAGGGTTCACAATGACGAATCGTCCGTTGAGCCCACGAGGGCTTGCCCAAGCGATTCATGTGGGGGAAGTATTTCCGGCAGCGTGTCACGACCTAAGCCGAATGAGCAGAGGGCACCGTTACTGCCCATCCCACTTGGCCTACGAAAGACTGTCGCCGCTCCCTAATGACGGTGACGCCCTTGAAGCCGGAAACAGGATGAAGCTATGTCATCCCCAAGCGGAAGGCAAGAAAAATCACTTCCGTCTATGTTGCACTGCAATATAGAGAAATAGATATGAAAAAACTCATACAGAAAGCTATTGATCGACTGTGAATGAGTCTGGATTTATATAAGTTACCCAATTTTGCGTATTTTTTGGACGGAATGTATTAAGTTTTATTTATGAATATTCATTGGATCGTGTAAAATTAAGTATGCGCGTGTCGCTCGGGGTGCCGATAGTGGAGGAGACATGAAATGAAGGTCGGCACCGGGATTCGGAGGGGGTGATCGTGTCGTCGAGGAGGCCTTTTGCCGGCCGGCACGGCCCTGCTCCTTTGGTACTATACGGCCTGCATGAGAACTTGACTGGCGTGGTGGCACGAGGCCAACTGGTGCTGTGATCCGTCTCGATCCATCGGGCTCGATCTGTCACGTCCGGGCCAAACGGAGGGTTCCCCATGCTCAGATATGTCGGCTTTTCGACCTTGCCGCTGTTGCTTACATCGGCCCTGGCCTTCGCCAATCCGGCCGGCGCCGCCGGAGATTATCCGACGGTGACGGTTGTCGACTATGTGCTCGGCTGCATGCAGACGAATGGCCAGACACGTCGGGCGCTGGAGAGCTGTTCCTGCTCGATCGACGTCATCGCCTCGATCCTTCCGTTCGAGGATTATGAAAGGGCCGAGACCTTCAAGAGCATGTCCCTGACGACAGGGGAGCGTTCGGGACTGTTTCGCGAAAGCGCGCCGGCAAAAGCCGCGAGCACGGAACTGAAGCGCGCGCAGGCGGAAGCCGACGTGCGCTGCTTTTAAACAAACGCGTTGCGCACGCGGCTTCAGAGCCCCGTAGCCTCCAGTGGCCATTGATTGCGAAATACCTTGCCATCCGTATCGATAGCTTCGACCTGGATTTGGCCATTGCCGTGCGCCGTGAAATCGAATCGGAAATTGGGATCTTCCGAAATCGATATTCCACCTTCCATCGAGAGAATCGGCCGGTCTGCCTGCGAGATCGATAGTTTCTGAACAAAATGCGCGGGGATGAAATACTGGGTCAGCGGGTTGCGCTGCAGGCCCGAATTGTTCGGGTGCCGGATCATCAGCTGCAATTCCTGTGCCTTTGTCATCGTCTCTTGAGGCGGGAATTGGCGCAGCTTCATCTGCCCCATCGTCGCCAGCGCCTCGTCCTGGTTCTTGACCGCCGGGGCCGAGCATCCGCCCGATGCCTTGACGAAGGTCTGAGCCATGTGGAGCTCGCCACCCTGCGTTTCTGCTATGGCACGCAGATAGGAATAGTCGTTGACGCGCACGCGCGTCGACAGATGCGTCACGCCGGCGTCCTTGCCGATCTGGAACGTCGCCGCCACCGGTGCCGGATTGACGTCGATGATCAAGGTGACGGATTTGATGCCGTCAGGCGCCTTGGCGGGGTCGATATAGATGTCGACGGGCACGATGGCGGCATCCTGCGCCCGCTTCGGTGCCTCGATCCTGACGACGCCGCTATCGACCAGAATTGCCCGATCGCCGAACACGTCGCCTTTCAAATCCTGCCAGATACTGTCCGAAGATGCGGTTGTTTGCTGCGCGTTGGCGGCTCCGGAGGAACCAACGAGCGTGCCAGCAGCCAGGATGATCGCGGCAAGGATGGCTGCGAGCGGCAAGGCGGGCTGCCGGCTCCGGTAAGCGTGGTTCTGCATTTCGATGCCTCCACCAATGTCAGAGAGGTGGTGCCCAGGCTGATGTCGAGGATAAGCCCTTGACGATGCGTTGGCAAATCGATCGACCTCGTCCACTTCCAGCGCTTGTCGTGCGGTCTATTCCCATTCGAGTTCGGCAAAGGCGGCCGTTGCATTGCGCTCATTGTACTCGTCGAACAGATGCCAATTGCCCCGTTCGCTTGCGCCGGCGGTCTTGACTGCCTCGCTGAGCGGCATCCCGTCGGCGATCGCCTTGCGAATGTCGCGCGCCAGAACCTCGAAATAGCGCCGCTCCGCCGTCAGCGCCTCCGGCCAGTCGGCCGGCACCGGGCCATGACCCGGCACGGCGCGCGCGGCGCCGATCGCGGCGAGCGCATCCATCTGGCGAAGCCAGCCGAGCAGCGATCCGTCGAGCGTCGGCAAGGAACCGACGAAAACGAGATCGCCGGCAAACAGCGTGCGGGTCGCGCTGTCGAAGACGGTCAGGTCGTTGTCGGTGTGCGCCGCTTTCCATGCCTGCAATTCGAGCACGCGCCCGCCGAGGTCGAGCTGCAGGCGATCATCGACCAGCATCGTCGGCGGTATGATCTCGACCCCTTTCATGAGCGCGTCGCCGATCTGTTGGCGAAAGCTTTGCAGGTAGAACGCGCCGCGCGCCTCAAGCGCGCGCGGCAGATTGTGATGGCCGACGATGGTCGCGCCGATCTCCCGGAATGCCGCGTTGCCGAAGATGTGGTCGGGGTGCATGTGGGTGTTGATCAGGTAGCGAACCGGCTTGGGGCTTATTTTGCCGATCGCGGCGATGAAGGCGTTCGCCTCGACCATGCTGCCGCCGCTGTCGATGACGGCAACGGCATCGGTCCCGACGACGACGCCCAGGTTAGAGATCGCGCCCTGGTTGGCGGCGTTCATCAATTCATCCACGCCCTGGAAAGCGAAGACGCCGTCGGCGACTTTCCTGACCGTGACTTCAAGGCCGCCGGCAGCGGCAAGAGCGGCCCGCCCGAGGCAACAGGGCAGCATCGCGGCGCTAACCGCGGTGCAGGCGAAGCCGCTCATAAGCTTGCGTCGTACCCTATCGATCGGCATGGCTTCCCCCGATATGCATTCGAGCTGTAAGGCGATCAGACCACGCCCGGAAATTTTTGGTGGAAAGACCGCAAAAGGTCGCTCATCACCTGTGGATTGCGATAGTGCCGCGGCAGCCTTACGTCGAACATGCCGAGCACATGGGCTGGCCGCTGCGCGAGCACGATGATGCGATCCGACAGCATCAGGGCCTCGCGCAGATTGTGCGTGACCATCAGGGCGGTCGTAGGCCGCGCCGACCACACGGTCAAAAGCAGGTGCCGAAGCCGCTCGGCGGTCCGTTCGTCGAGCGAGGCAAAGGGTTCGTCCAGGAAAAGCACTGCCGGTTCGGTGGCGAAGGCCCTGGCCAGCGCTGCCCTGCGCGCAAGGCCGAGCGAAAGCTCCGCCGGATAGAGCGAGCGCATGCCGGCGAGACCGAGCGTGTCGAACAGCCCGTCGAGGTTCTTCGTTCTCAGGCTTTTCGGCAGTGCCAGCCTGACATTCTGCTCCACTGTCCGCCATGGCAGCAGAATCGGCTCCTGGAATACGGCGGCGATCCGGTTGGAGCCGCCTTCAGGCAGTTGGAAGGAGCCGGAAAAATCTTTGTCCAACCCAAGCAGGATGCGCAGCGTCGTGGTCTTGCCGCAGCCCGACGGCCCCAGCAAGCAGGCGAATTCGCCCTGCCGGACCTCGAACGAAAGGTCCTGGAGCGCCGTGATCGAGACGCCCTGCGCGGACCTGAAGGTCTTTTCGGCGATGTCGACCCTAAGCGGGACGACGGCGCCAACGGGTTGCATGTCGTTCAACGGGCTGCACCACAAGAAGTTCGATGACAAGCATCACCGCCACGAAAGCCAGCGTGTAGGCAAGAATGGCGGCGACGTCGAAGAGCTGGAAATAGAGATAGATCTGGAAGCCGACGCCATTGGAACGGCCGAGCAGCTCGACCACCAGGACGATCTTCCAGATGAGGGCGATGCCGGATCGTGAGGCGGCGGCAAGATAGGGCTGCAACTGCGGCAGCAGGACATGGCGTATGCGGTCGAGAAGACCGAAGCGGTAGACGACGGCCATTTCGGCATAGTTCGGATCAAGCGCCCTGGCGCCTTCGCGCATCGTCACCACGACATTCGGGATCTTGTTGACGGCAACCGCTCCAATCGCCGCCGCTTCGTTGAGGCCGAACCAGATATAGGCGAGCACGATGACCACCAGCGCGGGAATGTTGAGAAACAGGATCACCCAGGGACTGAAGAACCGGTCTGCGCTGCGGTAGCTGCCGAGGAGAACGCCGATGACCGAGCCAACGACCATCGCGATGACATATGCCGCGGCAACCCGGCCGAGTGTCGCGCCGAGATGGTAGAAAAGGTCGCCGCTCGCCGCCTCTGCCAGCAGCACCTGCCAGACCTGTCCCGGCCCTGGAAAGGCACGGCTCGGCCAGGCATTTGCCGCAAAACCCCACAGCAGGCAAAGCCCGAGCAGAGAGACCGCGACCGTCAGCACGGGTGTCAGCGCCGTTGCTAGGCTGGATTGGCTGCCGGCCGCAGCACCAGGCGTGCGATCGCCGGTGTCGGGTGCGGTCATTTCGGGGGTTCCTGCCAGAACGTGCCGGGCGCCATTTCGGGCGCGCGGCCGACCAGCTTTTCGCCGCCGATCTCGGCCAGCACGCGGTAGAGCTTGCCTGCGTCGGCCGCATCCTCGGCGACGGGGCGTCTGGGAATGCCGTCGCGATAGCGGTCACGCAGTTTTGCCAATTCCTCGCCTTGTGCGCGGATAATCGGCGCAAGGCGCAGCCACTCATCGTCGGATCTGGCCAGCAAGTCCTTGGACTGCGCTGAGGCCTTGATGAAGCCCCTGATAGCGTCCGGATTCTCGTTCGCCCATTTGTCATGAAAGACATAGCCGAGCGCCGACACCGCGCCCGAGGCCCCGAGCGCTTTCGCTGCATCATCGGCGCCGATCAGCCGACGAAAGCCGTTGGCCTCGAGCCGGGCGCAAAAATGCCAGAAATTGAGCACCGCATCGAGTTCGCCTTGCATCGCCTTTTCCGAAATCAGCGGCGGCGCGCCAAAGACGATGTCGCTGATTGCCGGCAGGTCGAGGCCGTGATCGCGTCTGGCCAGTGCCTGGATCAGCAGCCAGCTTTTATCGAGAGGCCCGCCAGCGACGCCGATCTTTTTTCCCTTGAGATCGGCGATCGTCCGGATCGGCGATTGCTCCTTCACCATGATCGCCCCGACGGCGGTCGAATAGGGGACCAATGTGAGGTCGACGCCTTCCGAGCGCTGGCGCGAGACCCACAGCCAGTCGGAGACGATCATGTCGATCGCGCCGGCCAGCATGGCGACGTTGGTTGCATCCTCGCCGGCGAAATCGATGACCTCCAGATCGATGCCGTTGGCTGCGTCGAACTTGTGCTGTTTCATGGTGTCAAGCGCCCAGCTCACGGTGCCGAACTTCAGCACGCCGATGCGAAGCTTGCCCATGGCGAAGGAGGGGGCCATGGCGAAGGAGGGTCTTGAGGCGAGAGCCGCGGCTGTTCCAAGAGCTGCCAGACGGAGCGTTCCTCGACGCGAAATCATCATGATGCCTCCTCCCGGGCCAGGATAAGCCGGGCGCCGATCAGATCGCACGGTCCTTGCTCGGGGAAGCGCATTTCCAGCGCTTGACCTTGAGGGTCGGGTGTTCCTGCGACCACTTCGCGATTTCGCTGGGCGCCAGCATCATACATTGGAACAGAGAGCCACGGCTCTCGAAATAGAGATGCTCGTCTCGGCAGTTGCCCGGATTGGCAATCAGGCAAACCGTTAGTATGAGGTCGACCATATCCATTCAGCACCTCTTGCGCGCTTGAAGACGCCCGCTTCGGCGAGATCCGGCCCGATCTGCGAGCCTGGACAAAAATCGCCAACTGCCGGAGTCCCGAGGTGCCCATGGAAAACCGGAATGGTTTTAGGCTACGCGTTCGCCCAATGGCCGTCAACAAAGGCGAATGGACAGGGGGCGCCGAAGCCTGAAACAAAAAACCCGCCTCGGCGGCGGGTTGTTGGCGCAAATCAGCGCCGTGAATAAATTCCTAGCATAACTGCCGTCACAAAGCAATGAAAATACGAGGGCAATCGCTTCAGGTTGCACTCCCCTTGCCCAGTCTTCCAGCGGTGGTGGTTAGCGAAAGCCGAAGCGGCATCCAATCTCCCCCCTTGCGGGGGAGATGTCCGGCAGGACAGAGGGGGGGAAGGATCGCCAACTCTCGATTTAACCCATTCCCAACCGGAAACACCCTGAGGCGTGGCTGTAATTGGCTGACAGGCCAGCGGGACAGCACCCCCCTCTGCCCTGCCGGGCATCTCCCCCGCAAGGGGGG
>NZ_RZTI01000048.1:0-40617 GCF_003997275.1 Mesorhizobium sp. M6A.T.Ce.TU.002.03.1.1 | reverse complement strand
GTCGGCTCCGGTGATGGTCTGCTGCTCGAATTGCTGCAGGCGACGAAGCAGGTCGACGGCCGCGGGATGGAACTGTCGCAACGCGGCGTCAACGAATGCGTGGCGCGCGGCCTGTCCGTCATCCAGGGCGACGCCGACAAGGACCTCAAATTCTATCCCGACAAGGGTTTTGATTTCGTCGTCCTGTCGCAGACCTTGCAGGCGACCCGCAACCCGAAGCTGGTGCTCGACGAGTTGCTCAGGATCGGCAAGCACGCCATCGTCTCCTTCCCCAATTTCGGCCACTGGCGGGTGCGCCTTTCGCTGTTCCTCGACGGGCGGATGCCGGTGACCAAGGACCTGCCATACTCCTGGTACGACACGCCCAACATCCATTTCTGCACCATCCGCGACTTCGTCAATCTCTGCGATGAGCTCGGCGCAACGGTGGAAAAGGCAACCGCGCTCGACGCCAATGGCCAGAAAATCGGTCTGTCGATGCCGTGGTGGTTCTGGAATTTCTTCGGCCAGCAAGCGGTGTTCTTGTTGAGACGATGACGGCCGCATTTCATCCTATCCGAGCACGTCGGTGGCCTTGTGCGGGTGCTGGACGCCGTCGACCAGGACCACATCGGACTGGGAATTCTCGGTGCGCAGGGGCAATATCTCCTGATAGGCGGGCGACTGGTACCATCCGCGCGCATGCTGCATGTCCGGAAATTCGATGATTACGAGGTGCCCCGGCCAGGTGTTTTCAACCACTTCCACCTCGCTGCCATGCACAATATAGCGCCCGCTAAACGGCTCCAGCGTTGCATCGATTTTCTGCAAATATTCGACAATCTGCGGCCCTAACGTGACTTGGTGCATATGGGCAACGGCGTAAGCGGTCATGGCTGAGATCCTTGCTGATCGAAGCCAACAATAGGCGGCTTCACGAACGACAATTGCCTATGCGCCCTACGGTGGTCGATTACCTCTGAAGTTATAAGAATGCATACAGGACCAACTCAGCGCATGACCCCTGAAGATTGTAGGCTTTCCGGACCGGCATCATGCGCCAGGCATTCGCGCGTGACTCCGAAAAGTTGCAGACTTTTCGGACCGGCATCATGCGCTAGCCAAAGGCACGATCATGAGTGTCAATCACGCCCAGCGCGTCGACCTCGAAGTCGTCGCCGACCTCATCCCGGCGCAGGCACGGGTGCTGGACGTCTGCTCCGGTGATGGCCTACTGCTCGAATTGCTGCAGGCGACGAAGCGACTTCGTCAACCTCTGCGACGAGCTCGGCGCGACGGTGGAAAAGGTAACCGCGCTCGACGCCAATGGCCAGAAAATCGGTCTGTCGATGCCGTGCTGGTTCTGGAATTTCTTCGGCCAGCAAGCGGTGTTCCTGCTGAAACGGTAGCTCGCTCCAAGGATTGCAGTGTTTCTTGATCAGCAGGCGTTGCTATGTATAACTAACCTGAACCGGTATCGTCGCGAGCCGCGTCGAACAAAGTGACCTCTGATAAATTTTGCGGTGTAAAGATGGTTGAAGAACAGCCAACTTATTCCCTCGTTGTGGAAATGGATAACGCCAAGTCGATCGACTGGGACGAGATCGGCGTTGCGTTGACTGCCTTGGCTCGAGAAATCGCCGTGGTTTCCTCAGCTGGTCTTGCAAGACCGCAGGTTGTCATCTCCCACGGCGGGCGAGATGAGGACGCCGCCTCGCTGCGTAGCAGTATCACAATTGAAGCGCCGCAGTTGGAACGGGTTGCCGACCTGATCTTCACCGCTTGCCCAGGCGGTCGATATTACGACCTCAAGAACAACGGCATCCTGTCAACCAATGGAGATATCGTTATCTTCATCGACTCGGATACCGTGGCAGAATCGGGCTGGCTCCCAACTCTGCTTGACCCGTTTCAAGATCCTGAAATTATTTGCGTGAACGGATATACATATCTTTCGTACGATGATTTCTTTTCCAGGACGTTCGCGCTGCTTTGGTTTTTCCCTATGCCTGAGGCAGATGCACGATTTGCTAACAAGCGAGCGATCAACGCCAATAACAGTGCCTTTCGGCGCGACTGGATTGTCAGCCATCCCTTTGCGAAACACAATGGATTCAAGGTTTCTTGCACTCTGCTGACGCATGAGCTTCGACGTGAAGGCCACAAAATTCTGAACGTCAACGCACGCGTCTATCATTACTCGCCACGTGGTTGGCGGTTCTTTTTCTGGCGCGCGTTGGTAACAGGCCGCGATGCCGACCGGAAGTTTGTGGAGCTGAAGTCGCCCAGTCGCACGCAGCGGATTGTGAAATCGTTCAGCCGATGGTTCACCATGTCGTGGCGCACAATGCGACGCGTAACTGGCCATGCCCGCCAGACAGGCATGCCGCTTTGGCAAATTCCATTATCTCTGATTGTCGGTCTGGCATTCTACAGCTTGGCGTTTTGGGGCCAACTCAGTTTCGCTGCGGGTCTCGTTGGCGACGAAATCGAAGTCGTGCCTGATTATGTCGGACATAGTTAGGCGCTGCTGCGTTCGTGGTTTCGGTCGTTTCTTTGAATGGGTTAGGAAGCGGCCACCAAGCGGCTCTAGCGTGGCATCAAGAATTCGCCAATGCCCGACGAGTTCCGCCGCAATACTTTGTGATGACATGATCGCTTCTTTTTTGTAGCGTCGAATCGAACGCAATCCTGGGGCGGGCATGGAAACGAACATCCAATCCATTCGATGGCTGTGGAACGCGGGGCGTAGCTGAGGCGACATGCCCGAGATGGACCCTGCTCCACTCATCACTGTGATCACGCCGACCCACAATCGGCGCAGCACGGTCTTGCGCGCCGTGGAGAGCGTGCTTGCGCAGAACCTTACCCGCTTCGAGCACATTGTCGTCGACGACGGCTCGACCGATGGCACGGAAGCGGCGCTGGCTGCCATCCGCGACCCTCGCCTTATCTATGTCGGCGCGAAATGGCGAGGCGCCAACGCCGCCCGCAATGCCGGCATCGAACGGGCGCGGGCGCCTGTGGTGACATTCCTGGATTCCGACGACGTCTACTTGCCGAACCGGCTGGAGCGGACACTGGCGTGGTTCGAGGAGAATCCGACGCTTGAAGTGCTCATCAGTTCGTTCGTGTCCCTGAAGGGCGACCGCAGCAGCAAATGCATCAACCGCGGCGCGTTCCTGACACGGAACACGCTGGAAAGGGCGTTGGTCGCGCAGACGATCTTCATAGCCGGATCGGCGATTACCGCCCGGCGAGAGGCCTTGCTGGCGATCGGCGGCTATGACAGCGACATCGCACGGATGCAGGATCGCGAGTTGCTGTTGCGCTTCGCCGGGCGCAGTGGCGCGCAACTGTCCGAAGAGGTCGACTGGAAAAAGTACAATTCGGAGAATTCGATTTCGCGACAACGCGACGGCTATGTCGAAGCCTACGCAAACCTGATCTGCAAACACCCCTACATCATCGACCGTTATCCCGACATTCCGCCTTACATGATCGCACGGCAGATCATCGCCGATACGATTAAGGGCAGGATTTCGCAGGCATTTGCCGGTTATCTGGCCAACCGATCGTCGAAAGCGCTCGGCTACTCGCTGCCGCAACTGTTGCGCGGCTATGTCGGCGGCCGGCGCTGGCGTCGTGATCTCTACGATGAGTTCCGCACCAAATATGGCGCACGGCCAGCCTGAGCCAAACAGAAGCTCATCGGTCAAGTTCCGGAAAATACGGATCGGAGAAAAACCGCCGGCCGCGCTCGCCTTGCAAACAGTCGACTGGTGCTGCCGCGCCGATCCGGATCGTTCCGGGACCGGCCTTGGGATCGGCCCAAGGGTCGGCAACACCGCTTACCTCTAGGACCAGCTTGCGGCGTATGGCGGTCACGAATTCGGAAGCGGCGTAGACCGGCAGCACGAAAGAGCCAGGCCCACCGGTAACGCACTCGGCATAGTATTGGTCGAGATGGCTGAAGCTGGGCGATGGGCTGATCAGGATCGGCAGGCCGTTGATGACGATGCCGTTTGCCACCGCGGCGTCGCGTGTCGTGGTGACGGGCATGCCGATGTTGTTGGGGCCATCGCCTGAAATGTCGATCACCCTGCGTGTCGCGTCGAAAGCGGTTCCACCGAGAAGCTTCGCGCCGAAGGCGAGCGCGCCGGAAATCGAGGTGCCGCGAAAGCTCCTGAACGGGCGGGCCTCGATCTTGTCGGCAAAAGCGCTGGCGCTCTCGGCGTTGTCGATGACCTGCCAGGCAATGAGCGCATCGTCGCGGACGGTGCCTGCCCATTCGAAATAGGCGAGCGCGATGCGGCCCTTCACACCCGAGCGTACCGCCTTGATGAAGTCGGGATGGCGCAGCGCCTCGACATAGCCGGCGCGCTGCAGGGCGAATTCCCTTTCGTCTATCGAGTGCGAAATGTCGACCGCCAGCACCAGTTCGACGTCCACGGCAATGGTATCGGCAGGCGCGGCCAGTGGTGCTGCCTGACCCCAGGCAAGGCAGGCAAGCAGGCTAATGCATGTCGCCCAAAAGTGCGCAGCGGTTCTGGGGTAACGACATGCATAGAAACAAAGACTTAAAGCGTGTCGCATGAATCTCTTCAACGGGACGCGCTTTAAGCGCGTCAAGCATGGGTTCAACGCCGCAGACCTCCGAGCGATACCGGCAATCTTTCGCTGCGATCACGGCGAAATAAAGCTTGGCTGGGTATGGCCGGCTATGTCTCTTGGTAGGCTGCGGCGACGGCCGGGGGAGGCTCGATCGCGCCGGCCCTGACACGGACTGGCTTGAGGGCTGGTCGGCCGACATCTCTCACGATCGCCAAAGAGCGCGGAAAGAATTCACTGTTATGTTGGCCACGGCCGATATTGAGGATCGCGGCGTCGGCAAGACGGGCCTCCAGCATCGACAGCACCCGCCTCAGCGTCGCGCCGTCGAACGTGTCCAAAGCCTCGTCGATGATCACCCATTTCGGCTGCCGCAGGACCAGCCGGGCAAAGGCAAGCAGGCGCTGCTCGTCATCGCTCAATTCACGCTCCCAGCGCGCGGAGCGGTCGAGCGAGGACGACAGACGCTCGAGACCGACGTCGGCAAGCACCGCCGAGATCTCGGCATCGCTGACAGCGGCATTAGCGTGGTCGAGCACCTCGCGCAGTGTGCCGAGCGGAAAATAGGGCTTGCGGGGAACGAAGGCGGGCACCTCTCCGGCCGGCATGCCGATCCGCCCGCTTCCCCACGGCCACAGACCGGCAATGGCGCGAAAGAACAGCGTCTTGCCGGCGCGCGGATCTCCGGTGATCATGACGCGCTCGCCGGCGCGGATTTCGACATGGGCCTCGGCGAGCTTCGTGCATCCATCCCGCGACGCAATCTCGAGTTTCTCGAATGTCAGCCTGCCATTCGGATTCTCGCCGATTGTGATGCGTTCTTCGGCGTCGTGCAGCACATCCGTTTCAACAAGCGCGATGCGGAAATCGGCGACGCGCATCAGCGTGGCGCGCCAATCGGCGATGCCGCCGATATTGTTGATGAACCAGCGCAACGAGGAATGCACCTGGTTGAAGGCGCCGACAGCCATCATCAGCCCGCCGAAGCTGATATCGCCGGCGAAATAGACCGGCGAGGCGACGAGGATCGGCGCGACGACAGTGATCCAGCCATAGGTGTCGGTCACCCAGGAAAGATTGATCTGGGCGCGGTAGATACGCCGCATCGCGCCCAGCACCGTGCCGAGGTCGAACTCCAGCCGTCGTCTCGCGTCGGCCTCGCCGTGCGCAAGCGCGATGGCATCGACATTCTCGTTGACGCGGACCACCGACGAGCGCAGCTCCGCTTCACGCGTATAGCGGTCGCTGTTGAAGCGGATGAGCGGCCGTCCGACCAGCCAGCTCAGCCAGGAGGCGGTGCCGGCATAGAGGATCGCGGCCCACACCATGTAGCCCGGAATGGCCAGCGAATAGCCGCCGATATGGAAGACGAAGCCCGAAGACAGCGACCATAAGACGCCGACGAAGGAAACAAGCAGAATAAACGACTGCAATAGCCCTATGCCGAGACCGGTAGAAAGATCGGAGAGATGCCCGGCATCCTGCTGCAGGCGCTGGTCGGGATTGACGCCGATGGCGCCGGCGTTGGCTAGCCGGAAGGCGCGCGCCGGCCGCATCCATTCACCGATCAGATCGAGGGTCAACGCCTCACGCAGCTTCAGCCGAATCATCTGGTCGAGCCAGGTCTGGCCGACATTGAGCACCACAAGCCCGCCGGCGATGGCGGCAAAGATCATAAGCTGGTGCAGAAAACCCTGCATGTCGCGCCGCGCCAGCGCGTCGTAGAAGGGCTCGTTCCAGCGATTGAGCAGGACCTGCCCGATCGAGGTTGCCACAATGACGGCGACTATGCCGATGCTGGCCCAGAGCAGTTGTTTGCGGATCGGCGAGGTACCCAGCGCCAGCTTGATTGTCGCCAGTTGGTCGCGCAGGCTGCTGGCCTCGATCGACGCGGCAATTGGCTTGGTTTTGGCCTCGACATCCGGATGATCAGCCATTGGTGAAGTCCTTGAATTCGAAAAGCGGTGCTGAAACCGGTGAACATGTCGGCTCAATCGGGTAGCAAACCCGCCCTCGACAGATAGGAGAGAAAAAGCGCGATTCCGATCACGAAAATGTCATCGACGGACTGGCAATGTTGCGTCCCCGGTCCGCGATATCCGGCCGAGCCTTGTGGCGCCATGCGGCGAGAAAACCGGCACGAAGACGCGGCGAGAGGCGCGCTGGACGACCGGCACGCCCTGATAGAGCCGCTTCTGCGCCTCGACCACGATGACGCCGGAAAAGATCGGCCAGAGCCTGCGGCCGGCGCGTTCCAGCACGTTGTGGAGCTGCATCATGAAGCGTCGCCGCGATGGTGGGAAAAACAGGGCATCGGACCAGGCGGCGGGCGTGAAGTTTGCTTCGCGCAGCAATTCGGTGAGCTGGCCGCGCGAGAAAGGCCGGCCGCTGCCGAACGGCGTATGCTCGAAACGGGCCCAGACACCGCGCCGGTTTGGCACGACGATGACGACGCGGCCGGCGGGCGACAGCACCCGCCAGATTTCGTTCAGCGTCTCGCGCGGATTCTCGGCATGTTCGAGTGAATGGACGAGCAGCATGCGGTCGATGGAGGCATCGACCAGCGGCAATTCCTCATCGAAGACCAGCGCGGTCGCGGTCGGCCCCGTGGCCGGCCAGACCACCGCGCCTTGCGTCGCCGGCATGAAGGCAAAGACCCGCTCTGCGTCGGTGCCGAACCGCTCCAGCCACGGCAAGGTGTAGCCCAAGCCGACCAGCCGCTCATTGGGCACAACAGCCCATATCGAGGACAACGCCATTGTGATCGAGCGTTCAGCCAATCGCCCGAGCGTGGTCGAATAGAAAGAGCGGAGATCGACGATATCGGAATGCATGCGCGGGACGGTATCTTCGATGCCGTCCAAGTTCAACAAAGGCGGATGACATCCGCGGGCAAGCGCCCTATGTCTGCGGCGATAAAGGAGAGATGCGATGCCGGTCGAAATCGAACAGTTCATGTGCCGCAGCGACAATTTCGGTGTGCTGGTGCACGACCCCAAAAGCGGCCAGACCGCGATTATCGACGCGCCGGAGGAGGCGCCGATCCTGGCTGCGATCGAGCGTACCGGCTGGACGCCGACGACGATCCTGACCACCCATCACCATGCCGACCATGTCGAAGCCAATCTGGCGCTGAAGGAACGCTTCAAGCTGCGCATCGTCGGGCCGGAGGCGGAAAAGGCCAAGATCCCCGGCATCGACGAAACCGTCGAGCAAGGCTCGGTCATCCACCTCGGCGAGGAGAGGATCGACGTGATCGCCACGCCCGGCCACACGGCGGGCCATGTCTCCTATCATCTGCCGGCGTCGAAAGTGGCGTTCACCGCCGACACGCTGTTCGCGCTCGGCTGCGGCCGACTGTTTGAATGCAAGCCGCCGGTGATGTACGATTCGTTGAAGAAGCTCGCGGCACTTCCGGCCGAGACGGTCGTCTATTGCGGCCATGAATACACGCTTTCCAACGCCCGCTTCGCGCTGACCGTTGACCCGACCAATTCGGCACTGAAGGAACGCGCCGCGAAAATCGAGGCGCTGCGCGCCGATGGCAAGCCGACGCTGCCGACCACGATCGGCGAGGAACTGTCGACCAATCCGTTCCTGCGCTGGCATGATCCGGCAATCCGCAAGCATCTCGGCATGGAGAGAGCATCCGACGTCGAAGTGTTCGCCGAGATACGCAAGCGCAAGGATAAGTTCTGAGCGCCATTTATGGTCTGGAAACCGTGACCACCTCCGCCGAAATCATCGCAACGCTCGGCCTGAAACCGCATCCGGAAGGCGGCTGGTATGCCGAGACCTTCCGCGATGGCGCAGAAGGCGCGCGCGGCCATTCGACCGCGATTTACTTCCTGCTGGAGCAAGATCAATTGTCGGCCTGGCACCGGGTCAAGGACGCGGCCGAGGTCTGGCACTTCTATGCCGGCGCCCCGCTGGCGCTGTCGATGCATGAGAAAGACGGGCCGGTGATCGAGCAGGTGCTCGGCACGGCACTGGCGGCCGGCGAGCGGCCGCAGATCGTCGTGCCGGCAGGCTGGTGGCAGTCGGCACGTAGCCTGGGCGAATGGACGCTGGTCGGCTGCACCGTGGCGCCGGGCTTCGATTTCGCGGCCTTCGAACTGGCCGAACCGGGGTGGAGTCCTAACCCAGCAGGAAACCCATCGTGATCCCCAGCTGGGCGGCGTAATACAGCGCCCAGACCGCGTAGCGCATCCAGGCGCGGTGCGGCGAGATGGCGGACAGCAGGTACTTTTCCGAGGCGAGCAGCCCGTCGGACGCCATGAATAGCACGGCGCCGCTGATAACCCAGAAATTGCTTAGGGTGAGTGCTGAAATCCCCATCGCAAGGATTGCCGCGATATAGACGCTGACCGGAAGGCGCAAGGCGGGACCGACGCGGCGCCAGAGCGCAAAAAGCATGGCGAGCGCGAACACGATCATTGCCACGGCAATCGCCGCACGCCACGGCTCGGCTGGGAGCAGGCCGATCCCACCGCCGAAACGCAGGAACAGCGCGATGTAAAGCCCATGCGCAACGAGAAAACTGGCCAACCCGCCGAGAAAAGCCTTTTCAGCGTCGCGCGACAGGAACGCATCGCCGGTGGCGCTGAGCGTCAGCGCCGCGACGAGCAGCCAGGGACCGCCCTGCAGCGATGCCAGCACGGCAAGCATCGCCACGGCCAGCGTCTTTGCCGCCGAGCGCGCCAGCGTTGGTGACATGTCGATGGTGAAGGCGTAGATCACGGCCGCCACCAGCGAAAACAGCAGCGTCGCATTGGCGTTGGCGTCGATGCCGCCGGGAAACGGCATCACGCCCCGGCCTCGCTCGTTGTCTGCTTGCGTAAGAACAGCGATTTCGCCGCAAGGGCTGCCCCGCCGGTGATCAGCACGCAGGCAGCGAGGATGCGCAAGGACGGCTCGGCGAAACCGGCTGATATCAGCACCAGCGTCGACAGCAGCGGCGCGGCATAGCTCGCCGCGCCCAGCACCTGGATGTTGCCGCGCTTGACGCCGATATCCCAGGCGTAGAAGGCCGCGCCCACCGGCATCAGCCCGAGGCCGAGCACGGCCAGCCACTGGCCGGCGCCGACGGGCAGCACCGTCTCTTCCAGCATGAGATGGCAGATAAGCGAAAGCGCTGCGGTAGCCGCACAGAACCAGGTGACGATGCTTGTAGGCACCGACGGGAAGCGCCGCGACAACAGCGAATAGGACGACCACAGCACGGCGCAGATGCCGGCCATCGCATAGCCGAAGGCATAATGTGCGTCGAAGGCAAGCCCGCCGCCCTTGGTGACGATCAGGAAAGTGCCGGCGAGACCGAGCAGCGCGCCGACGACGTGGTTCCAGGCCAGCCGCTCGCCTGGCATCAGCGCCGACCCGAGCACAATCAGCAGCGGCCATAGATAGGCGATGAGGCTCGCCTCCACCGCCGGCGCGTTGCGCAGCGCGGTGAAGTAGAAGAAATGATAGCCGAACAGGCCGGCAATGCCGATCACCCACACTCGGCGCGGTATCTTCTCGCTCCTGTCGGCGGCCGGCATGAACAGCCGCGCGACGAGCCCGACACCGGTGCCGATTGTGAAGGTGATCGCCGAGAGCAGGAACGGCGGCACCGCGCCGGAAGCGTCCGTAAGCAGCGCCAGCAGCGCCCACATGGCGACCGCCGAGAAGCCGATCAGTGTTGCGCGCCCCATATCCGTCTCCGGCGGCGCGCGATCGCGCCTATTCTGTTGCTTCGAACCGCTCCGCGCTGACGGTGAGAGTGCCGATTTTCGTCGTGACCGTGGCGTGGATCGGCGCATATACGCCGGTTTGGCCAAGCGGCGCAAACGTCACCATGATGCGGCTGCGCTTCTTCAAGTAATTCAATGCCTTGCGGTTCTTGCGATAACCCGCCACCGGCTCAAAACCCATCCTGCAAGTGACGGTATCGCCCTTGTAGCCGCGCACCGAGGTCGAGCCCTTCGAATCGTAGGTCAGCGTCAGATTGGCGCGCATCTCGCCGTCGTAGAGTTTCACCGTGCGCCCGCAGACCTCGTCGAGACTATCGGCATGGATCACGGTGGCGGCCATCGGATCGAGCACCGACGCGAGATCGCCGGCGCCCAGCGGTATCCAATTCTTCGGATTGCGCTTCTTCGGCGCCGGCACGACCTTTGTCGCGGTAACAGTGCCATTGGCGAACTGTATATCGATCATCGACGCCTTCTCGCCCGACTTGTAGTCGGCGCGGAACGCCTGCGGCTGCAATCGCTTGCCCAAAATCTTGCCCTTTGACGAGATCGTGCCACGCGTGTCGTCGAACATTGTGGCGAGGCCGGCGCTGGAGACGCTGCCGTCGATCGAATAGGTGTCGCCTTGGTAACTGCTGGAAAAGGTTGCCTTCGCCACAGAGAGGCCGAGGATCGACACCGTATACTCGCCCTTGAAGGATTGCGGCGTGGCGGCGGACGTTGCCGCCGGCGCCGCAACTGCAAGCAAGGCAGCAAGAGCATGAGACGAACGAAGCATGGCGGGATCGGTCCTCGATTTTTGACCGGAGATGGCAACTCCGGCCTGGCATGTCCCTGTGCGACCGCTTATAGGCTGAATTCCGGCCTTTATGTGAAAGGCGCCGTCACACCATGCGCAAGCCGGAGCTTGACGCATCGGCGAAATGCAACTAAGGAACGCCAACTTTTCCATAAGGCCGCCTGACCGAAACCGCGCGCCACCCGGCGCGGGCTCAAAGGTTTGGCCAGACCGAGAACTGAAGGTTTAGAACCATGTCCCGCACCTGCGAACTCACTGCCAAGGCAGTCATGTCCGGCAACAATGTGAGCCACGCCAACAATAAGACCAAGCGTCGCTTCCTGCCGAATCTCGTCAATGTGACGCTGATCTCGGAAGCGCTGAACCAGAATGTGCGCCTGCGCATTTCCGCCAACGCGCTGCGTTCGGTCGAGCATCGCGGCGGCCTTGATGCGTTCCTGGCCAAGGCCGACGCCAAGGAGTTGTCGCAGCGCGCCCGCCTGCTGAAGAAGCAGATCGCCAAGAAGCTGGCCGAACAGCCGGCCGCTTAATTTTTCAGGCGGCTGCCTTCCAAGGAGTGTCGTCCGAACTCGGTATGACACCCCGCTGGTTCCATTACCCAGGATAAAAAAATGAGTTTTTTCTCCCGATATCTGCCCTTTGTTGCGGCCATGGCGCTTGTCGTGGTGGCGTCGAACATCCTCGTGCAGTTTCCGGTGCAAGGTGCGATCGGCGGCCTGTCGCTGGCCGACATTTTGACCTGGGGCGCCTTCACCTATCCCTTCTCGTTCTTGGTCACCGACCTTGCCAATCGCCGCTACGGCCCGGCCGTGGCGCGCCGGATCGTCTTTGTCGGCTTCATGGCGGCGGTGATCTGCTCGATCCTCATCCCGCCCTTGCTGTTCCGCCACGGCCTGATCGAATTCGAGACGGCCGCCGACCGGCTGGTGCGCATTGCGGCGGCTTCCGGCGCCGCGTTCCTGATCGCGCAATTGCTCGACGTGACCGTATTCAACCGGCTGCGCCGGCAGAGCTGGTGGCGCGCGCCGATCGTCGGCACGCTGGTCGGCTCGGTGTTCGACACCGCCGTGTTCTTCACCGTCGCCTTTTCGGCGGCCTTCGCCTTCGCTGGCCCGAACGATGGCTTCGCGCTCGAAACCGCGCCGCTGATGGGCGTGCTGTCGGTCGAGACCATGCGCTGGGTGTCATGGGCGCTCGGCGACCTCGGCGTGAAGCTGATCATCGCCGTGGTGGCGCTGATCCCCTATCGGCTGCTTGCCGCCCGCTGGAGCCAGCCGGCACTGGCGGCATAGGCAGTGATCCCATGGGTCCAGCTCGACACTGCAAAAACGCCTGACGGCGGCCAGGAGCTTCGCCTGAAACGGCGCGGCGCCGAGTTCTCGATCATGCTTGGCTCGAACGAGCTGATGAACAGCCGCCTCAGCGGCTCCGAGGAAGCGCTGGCCAGCCTGACTTGCCAAAGGATTGCCGGCCGCAGCCAGCCGAAAATCCTGATCGGCGGGCTGGGCATGGGCTTCACGCTGCGCGCTGCCCTTGCCGAGCTTGGCGCCGATGCCGGTATCGTTGTTGCCGAGTTGGTGCCCGCCGTCGTGGCGTGGGCGCGCGGCCCGATGGCCTCGGTGTTCGGCGGCTGTCTCGACGATCCGCGTGTGATTGTTCGCGAAGCGGATGTCGGGCAGCTCATGCGATCGGAAGCCTCTGCCTGGGATGCCATTCTGCTCGACGTCGACAACGGGCCGGAAGGAATCGTCCACAAGGCCAACGATGCTCTTTACAGTCTAGCCGGGTTGAACAGCGCGAGAGCAGCGCTCAAGCCCGGCGGCGTACTGGCGGTCTGGTCGCAGGGACCCGACAGCGGTTTTACCCGCAGGCTCAAGCAGGCAGGCTTCGCGGTCGAGGAAGTCAAGGTCCGCGCCAACGGCAAGCGTGGCGCGCGCCACGTCGTCTGGGTCGCGATCAACGGACTCCGGCCTGCGGCAGCCAGCGCGAAGCTTTAGATTTCTTTTCGGCTTATCGGCCATCCCTCGCCGACCGCCTCTCAATCCTCGTGCAGGACGAATTCCAGGTAGAGGTTGCGTTGCAGCATCGAGTGGTTGTCGTCCGAGATCAGCGACACCATCAGCGCGCCATCGTCGCGGGTCCAGACGTCGAGCCCTTCCATATTGTCGATCTGGTAGGCCATGTCGGCTTCCATCAGCACCGGCCCGTCGGCGACGGCGCCCTTCTCGACGCTTTCACCATAGATGCGCCTCAGCCGCATCTTGACGCCGCCGGCCATCGAGAAGCTGCGCTCCAAAAGCAGAAGGTCGCCGTCCGGCAGGAACGCACCGTCGGTGATGTCGAATTCACCGTTGCGCTTGACGGTGAAGACGCCCTTGTGCGGCCCTTCGATGACAGCCGCATAGATGTTGCCTGATTTGTCGAGGCTCTTTTCCGACACCACGACCAGCCCGCCCTCGTGCTGCCCGTGAGGATTGGCATGGGTGCCTGTCTCAAAGCCGCGATTCCGACGAAGCTCCCAGGCCGGAATCAGGAAGTCCAGTTGCTTCAACGGCGCCTTCATATCGTGCGGATCGAATTTGAACTGGGCGACACGGTGATTGCGCTCGAAGCCGACCGTGGCAATGCCGTCCTTGACCGCAAGGCCTTCGGCGTCGACCTCCCATTTCTCGTCGATCGGCTGGCCTGATGCGTCGATCATCTGCTGCAT
This sequence comes from Mesorhizobium sp. M6A.T.Ce.TU.002.03.1.1, assembly GCF_003997275.1. NCBI lineage: Bacteria > Pseudomonadati > Pseudomonadota > Alphaproteobacteria > Hyphomicrobiales > Phyllobacteriaceae > Mesorhizobium > Mesorhizobium sp. M6A.T.Ce.TU.002.03.1.1. The sequence continues at coordinate 26,786 of NZ_RZTI01000048.1, read as the reverse complement.
GCGGAAATTCTGGATGCCCGACGGGCGCTTGTCGGCATCATGAGTGACCGTGCCGAAGAACCAGAAACCGGTGTCGGCGACGCCGATGAAATCACTGCCGGGCTTGAGGAAGCGAAACGCCGACAGCGCGCCGAAATCGCGTGACGGCGAAGTCATTTCCAGCCCGCCGACGAATTCGAGCGGACCGAACCGCTTTTCGTCACGGCCGATGTGAAACCGGGTTATCGGCCGTGCCGAGATTTCGATCGGCTCGACCGAAACAGGGCCGACTGCGATGGAAGGCGACAAGGCGATGCCGGCAAAGAACAGCGCTGTGGCGGCGAAAAGCGTCTGCCGAAAGCCGCCCCGCAAAAAAATCATCCGGCACGCCGCATGCCGCCGCGTCGCGTGTCCCGCGCGCTTTCCTCGCCAAACAGCGAAGCGAGCTGCTCGGTCATGGCGCCGGCCAGTTCCTCGGCGTCGACGATGGTGACGGCGCGCCTGTAATAGCGGGTGACGTCGTGGCCGATGCCGATGGCCAAGAGCTCGACCGGCGAGCGCGTCTCAATCAGTTCGATGACGGCGCGCAGATGCCGTTCGAGATAGTTGCCCGGATTGACCGACAGTGTCGAATCGTCGACCGGCGCGCCGTCCGAGATCATCATCAGGATCTTGCGCTGCTCAGGCCGGGCGATCAGGCGGTTATGCGCCCACAGCAACGCCTCGCCGTCGATGTTTTCCTTAAGCAGGCCCTCGCGCATCATCAGGCCCAGATTGCGGCGTGCCCGCCGCCACGGATGGTCGGCGGATTTGTAGATGATGTGGCGCAAATCGTTGAGCCGCCCGGGATTCGGCGGCTTGCCTTCCTTCAGCCATTTCTCGCGTGCCTGACCGCCCTTCCAGGCGCGGGTGGTGAAGCCGAGGATCTCGACCGAGACGCCGCAGCGCTCCAGCGTCCGCGCCAGAATGTCGGCGCAGGTGGCGGCGACCGTGATCGGCCGGCCGCGCATCGAGCCCGAATTGTCGAGCACCAGCGTCACCACCGTGTCGCGGAATTTGGTGTCCCGTTCCTGCTTGAAGGACAGCGGCTGCATCGGATCGATGACGACGCGCACCAGCCGCGCCGGATCGAGATAACCCTCTTCGAGATCGAAATCCCAGGACCGGTTCTGCTGCGCCATCAGGCGGCGCTGCAGCCGGTTGGCCAGCCGGCCGACAACGCCCGACAGGTTGGCGAGCTGCTTGTCGAGGAAGGCGCGTAGCCGATCCAGCTCCTCTTCCTCGCACAGGTCTTCCGCACCCACCGTCTCGTCGAAGGCGGTGGTGAAGACCTTGTAGTCGATCTCCTTCGACAGATTGGCGAAGGGATTGTCGTTGCGGCGCGCCTCGCCGGGCGTCTCGGCATCGGCGTCGTCATCGTCGGACAGATCGTCGGCGGTGGCATCGGATGCCTCCGTCTCGGCCGACTGCTCGTCGTCGGACGACGCCTCGGTGTCGTCGGACTGCGACTGCTCGGAGCCGGAATCGTCCTCGCCGCCCTCCTCGCTCTGCTCCTCGCCTTGCGGCTGGTTGTCGTCATTGTCCTCGGAGTCTTCGGTCTCCTGGTCGTCGCCGAGCTCCTCGGCCATTTCCATGGAAGCCAGCATCTCGCGCACGACACGGGCGAAGGCCTGCTGGTCGTCGAGCTTTGCCGACAGCCCGTCGAGATCAGCGCTGGCCTTCTCCTCGACCCACGGGCGCCAGAGGTCGACCAGCCGCTCGCCGCTCTTCGGAACAGTGCGGCCGGTCAGCTTTTCGCGCACCATCAGGGCCAACGCCTCCTCGATCGGAGCATCCGCCTTGTCCTTGACGTCGATGAGGTTGGCCCTGGCGTATTTGTCCTCGAGCATCAAGCCGATATTGTCGGCCACACCTTGCATGGCGCGGGAGCCGATCGCCTCGACGCGGGCCTGCTCGACCGCATCGTAGATGGCGCGCGCCTGTTTGCCCTCGGGCGCCAGCCTGGTGTGGATGCGCGCGTCGTGGCAGGCGCGCTTCAGCGCCATGGAATCGCCGAGACCGCGGGTGATGGCGATATCGGCCTTCGACGCCTTCTTCGGCAGCTCGGGCAAGCGGGCGCGGCTGCCAGCGAGCGCCGGCCGGTCCTTGGCGAAACCGACTTCGAGTTCCTTGTCGCCGGCGATGGCGCGCATGCAGACGGTGACGGCGCGCTTGAAGCCGTCGGCTTCAGACCCCGTCTTCGACTTGTTGCGCGTGTTGTCGCCCGGACCCGCCATCGAGACCCTGCTTAGCCCAGCACCACATTGGCGGCGCTCTCCGGCAGATCCTCGCCGAAGGCGCGCTGGTAGAACTCGGCCACGAGCGAGCGTTCCAGCTCGTCGCACTTGTTGAGGAAGGTCAGCCGGAACGCCATGCCGATATCGCCGAAGATCTCGGCATTCTCGGCCCAGGTGATGACCGTGCGCGGGCTCATGACAGTCGAAAGATCGCCGTTGATAAAGGCCGAACGCGTCATGTCGGCGACACGCACCATCTTGTTGACGATCTCCTTGCCCTTGCCGTCGCGATAGTGCTTGGCCTTGGCCAGCACAATGTTCACCTCATTGTCGTGCGGCAGATAATTCAGCGTGGTGACGATCGACCAACGGTCCATCTGCGCTTGGTTGATCTGCTGGGTGCCGTGATAGAGACCGGTGGTATCGCCCAGCCCGACCGTGTTGGCGGTGGAAAACAGCCGGAATGCCGGATGCGGGCGGATAACCCGGCTCTGGTCGAGCAGCGTCAGCCGGCCGGACGATTCCAGCACGCGCTGGATGACGAACATCACGTCCGGACGGCCGGCATCGTATTCGTCGAAGCACAGCGCGACATTGTGCTGATAGGCCCAGGGCAGGATGCCGTCGCGAAACTCGGTGATCTGCAGCCCGTCCTTGACGACGATCGCATCCTTGCCGACGAGATCGATACGGCTGACATGGCTGTCGAGATTGACGCGCACGCACGGCCAGTTGAGACGGGCGGCGACCTGCTCGATATGCGTCGATTTGCCGGTGCCGTGATAGCCCGACACCATGACGCGGCGGTTGTAGGCGAAGCCGGCGAGGATCGCCATCGTCGTGTTCTTGTCGAACAGATAGTCCGGATCGATGTCGGGCACATGCTCGCTCGTCACCGAGTAGGCCGGCACCACCATCTTGGACTCGAAGCCAAATTTCTCCTTCACCGACACCGTGGTGTCGGGCAGGTTGGCGATGTCGCGATCGACCTTGTTCATCACTATCAACGTCTCCACGGGCGAAACGCCTGATTTCGCCGGCAATCTATTTTGTCCGGGGGCGGTCTTAGAGCCTTTTCCAACCTTATGAAAGTTGGAAAACGACACGAACCGTAAGGTCGCTCAGCACAATCCTGCCTGCTTGAGCACGCGATATGCCTGGAGCACATCGCGGAACCGGTCTTCCGAACCTCTGTCGCCGCCATTCGCATCCGGATGGTGGCGTTTCACCAGTTCCTTATAGCGCGCCTTGATATCCTTGCCAGTCGCCTTTGTATCAAGGCCAAGCGTTTCCAGCGCCTTGGCCTCAAGCGGCTTGGCCTTGCGCTCGCGCACCTCGCGCGGATCCTTCGGACCTTTGAACAGGTCGAACGGATCGCGCATGCGGTTGTAGTAGCCGGCGCGGCCGGAACGCTGCTGGGCAAAATCAGGCGAGGAGCGCGTCGAGGCGCCGTTGACGCCCATCTTCCATGTCGGCCGGTGGCCGGTCATCGCCTCCTTCTGGAAGCGGGCGATCTCGGTGTCGGGGACACCGGAGAAATAATTGAAGCCTTTGTTGTACTCGCGCACATGATCGAAGCAGAACTGAAAATACTCGCCCTCCTTCATGCGCCCGACTGGCGCGCGATGGGTGCCGGCCTCCTTGCAACCGTCCCACTGGCAGATCGGCGAGCGCGACTTCAGCTCCGCATCCTTCTCCGGGCGGATGCGGATTTTCTCGAAATATTTGGGGTACGGTTTCATCTCACCCATTTATGGGCTGTTCGCCGGTGCGAAACAAGAATTGACATTTTCGCGATGATCGCCCTAACCGCTGAATCGCGGCATAAAGCGGGCGATTGGCGAATTTTGTCGCGGCGACGGCTTTACGCGTCCTCCTGGACGCGCAAAGAGCACCGATTTTCGGGGGTCATACGCCAGCCATATGTGGTGAAGGGAAATACGAATGTCCATACAGTCAACGATGGAAGGCAAGTTGAAGAAGGCGTTCTCGCCGGAGCGGCTGATCATCATCAACGAAAGCCATCTCCATGCCGGCCATCACCATCAGGACTCCGACCATCACGGCACCTATGACGGCACCGGCGAGACGCATTTCCGCGTTCGCATCGTCTCCTCAGCCTTTGCCGGCATGAGCCGCATCGAACGCCACCGCGCGGTCAACGAATTGCTGGCCGACGAGCTGAAGGCCGGTGTCCATGCGCTGGCGATCGAGCCGGCCGCGCCGGACGAAAAGACCAGGTGGTAGGCATCAGCCGAGCGCTGCCTTCAGGAAAATCATCACCGCACGGGTCAAGGCGTCGCCCTCGTCGCCGAAATCGCGATTGATCGACGTGTGCGAATAGGCGCTGCCGTCGAACAAAATGACTTCCGTTCCGGTTGCCCGCAGGCGCTCGGCGAAGGCCTGTGAGGCTGCCGCACGACCCGATGCGCGCGAATAGGCGACGAAGGCCGGCGGATGCTTGCGGCTCCCGGCATGGAAGGCTGGCGACAGCGCGCGCCATTGCGCCGGATCGGGAAAGGCCCTGGCATAGGCCCGCGTCATGCCGCCGCTCCTCGCAAGCGCCTCCAGATCATAGGCCTTGGTATCGTTCAGAACCAGCGCCGCAACGCCGGGCAGACCGCCGCGCAGCCCGGTCAACGCAGCGAGATAGCAGCCGGCCGAATGGCCCATGACCGCTATCCGGTTCGGATCGCCGCCGTGTCTGGCGATGTTGGCGCGCACGTAGCGATATGCCTGCTCGACATCGTCGGCCTGGGTGGCGACATCGGCCTTAGGCAGCATCCGATAGTCGATGGAGACGAAGCAGAAGCCATTGTCGAGCAGGAAGTCCGGCTTAACGTCGACGTTGGTGCGGTTGCCGGCCCGCCAGGCACCGCCATGGATAAAAATGACCACAGGCAAGCCGGTTGCGCCATCGCGCGAGTAGATGTCGAGCTTGGCCGGTCCGTAGTCGAACGTTTGCGGAGACGGCGAGCGCCGGCGCGATGACGCTGAAGCGCTGGCAGGCAGCAAAGCCATCGACATCAAAAGCAGGGTTCGCCGATCGATCACCGTCATCTCCAGACAGCCCAGTCGAAAGTGCACGCTGGCGCGGCGAGCGTCCAGTCAAGGATTGGTTAGCCGGGACAAGAAGCTAAATGTCGCCGGCCGGCCTGATCCTCAGCCTTGCGATCCGGTTCTTGTCGCGCTTCATGACGACGAAGCGCTTGCCGTGAAAGGTGAAAGCCTGCTTCTCGTCCGGGATCAATTGCGTCTCGTGGATGACGAGACCGGCAATGGTGGTGGCTTCCTCGTCCGGCAGGTCCCAGTCGAGTGCCCGGTTCAGGTCGCGGATCGGCACAGTACCGTCGACGACGACGGAGCCGTCGGCTTCCTGCTTGACGCCCTGAATGTCGATATCGTGCTCGTCGGCGATCTCGCCGACGATCTCCTCGATGATATCCTCCAGCGTCACCAGTCCCTCGACCTCGCCATACTCGTCGACGACGATGGCGAAATGCGCCTTGCGACGCAGGAAGGCATTGAGCTGTTCCTGCAGCGTCGTGGTGTCGGGCACGAACCACGGTTTTGTCGCGATCTTCATCACGTCGATCTGGGAAAAGTCGTTGCCGACATCGTTCAGCGCGCGCAGCAGGTCCTTGGCATGCAACACACCGACGATGTTGTCGAGTGAGCCCTTCCACAAGGGCATGCGGGTATGCGGGCTCTGCAGGATCTCGCGCACCACCGCTTCCGGCGGATTGTCGGCGTTGACCGAGCGCATATTGGTGCGGTGGACCATGACATCGGACACTTCGAGCTCGTCGAGATCGGACAGGCGGCCGATGCGGGCGCGATCCTCGCGCACCGCCTGGCCATTGCGCCGAACATCATCGACGGCGCCGCGCGGTTCATCATGGTTCGAATGCTGCGGCTCGATGCGCTGCAGTTCATAGCCGAAGGCGGCGAGCAGCCGCGCGCGAAAGGCGAAAGCGAGCAAGCCGAGCCCGGCCAGGACAGCAGCGACAATCCAGCCGGTGTCGTTCATCCCGGGCGGCTTTTCTGCTGACCCGGGCGGCTTTTCTGCTGACCCGGACGGCTGTGCTGACCCGGATGGTTCTCCCTTAGAAACGACAGCACTTCCGACGCCGGCACGTCCCTGGCGATGAAGGCCTGGCCGATGCCGCGCGTCAGGATGAAGGTCAGCGCGCCGCGCGACACCTTCTTGTCCTGGGTGATGAAGGCGAGCAGCGCCTCGGCATCAGGCAGTTCGCCCGGAATGTCGGTCATGCGCCAAGGCAGGCCGACGGCGCGAAGGTGCGCCTCGACCCGCGCCGCATCGTCGGGACTTGCCAGATTGAGCCTGGATGAAAAGCGATAAGCCAGCGCCATGCCGATGGCGACCCCCTCACCGTGGACGAGACGGGCGCTGTCATAGCGGGTGGCGGCCTCCAGCGCGTGACCGAACGTGTGGCCGAGATTGAGCAACGCGCGGTCGCCGGTCTCGAACTCGTCGCGGGCGACGACATCGGCCTTGGCGCGGCAGGCTTCGGCGATGGCTTCGGCCCGCTCCGGGCCGCCGGCAAACACTTTGCCCCAGTTTTCCTCCAGCCAGGCGAAGAAGCCAGGGCGATCGATGAGCCCGTATTTGGCGAGTTCGGCATAACCGGCCCTAAATTCCCGGATCGGCAGCGTGTCAAGCACTTCGGTATCGGCCAGCACCAGTTTCGGCTGATGGAAGACGCCGACGAGGTTCTTGCCGCGCGCGCTGTTGATGCCGGTCTTGCCGCCGACCGAAGAGTCGACCTGCGCGAGCAGCGAAGTCGGTATCTGCACGAAATTCATGCCGCGGCGCACGATGCCGGCGGCAAATCCGGCCAGGTCGCCGATGACACCGCCGCCGAGCGCGATGACGACATCGCCGCGCTCAAGCCTGGCTGCCAGCACGCCGTCCACCACCTCCTCGAGATGCGCGAAACTCTTGGTCTTTTCCCCAGCCGGCAACGTGATGACGGCAGGCTGAATGCCGCCCTTTTCGAGGCCGGCCTTCAACGTTTCGAGGTGTGCTGCGGCGACATTGTCGTCGGTGACCACCGCGGCGCGCGTGCCTGGAAGGCGACGCGAAATCTCGGTGCCCGCGCGCGAAAGCAGGCCGGAGCCGATTAAAATGTCATAGGCACGATCGCCAAGCCCGACTTCGACGGTGACTGTCGCATTGACGCTCACGACCGCACCTCGCCTGTCGCGGCCGCAACGCCGAAATACCCGCAAAGCGCGCTCACCACCTCGGCCGCAATGACCTCCTTGCGATCGTCGCGGGTCGGCACGGTGACATCGGCGCCTGCGTAGACCGGATAGCGCTCGGCCATCAACCGCTCGATCACGGCGCGGGGATCGGCGCTTTTCAAGAGCGGCCGGTTCTGCTTCTTGGAAACGCGGTCCATCAAGAGATTGATATCGGCCTTCAGCCATACCGACACGCCATGGCCGGCGATCGCCTCCCGCGTCTGCGCGCTCATGAAGGCGCCGCCGCCCGTCGACAGCACCTGCGGGCCGTGCTCCAGCACGCGCAGGATGACGCGCTGCTCGAGCGCCCGGAACTCGGTCTCGCCATAGCGTTCGAACAATTCGGGGACGCTCATGCGCGACACGCTTTCGATCTCCTGATCGCTGTCGATGAAAGGCAGTCCCAGGATCCCCGCCACCTTGCGGCCGATCGCCGTCTTGCCGGCGCCCATGAGGCCGACAAAGACGATGGAACGGTTGCCCAGCCGGCTGAGCAGCGCGGCATGGCTCTCGTCAGGAGGATTTGCTGGTAGCGCGCTCATACGGACCTCGTTGCCGGCGTATCGACATCAAAAGCCTGTTTGCGTCAAGCGTGGCGCGCGCCGAGCTTCGTCCTTGAATTGGCCGGATTGGCGTCTCATAAGGGCACAGGGTTTGGAAACGCAGAACAAGAAGACGGGCGAAAATTGATGCCGACACTGTTCCGCTTTGTCGTGACGCTCACGATTCTGGCCGGCATTGTCTATGGCGCGATGTTCGCTCTGGCGATGTTCGTCGAGCCGAGAAAGGCCGAAATGAGCGTGCGCATTCCTCCGGAAAAGCTCAATCCCAAGAAAAACTGATCCCAGGAAAACTGACCCAAAGAAATGAACAGCGCAGCCCGCATCGAAGCCTTTCTGGAAATGATGAGCGCCGAGCGGGGCGCAGCCGAAAACACGCTTTCCAGCTATCGCCGCGACCTCGAAGACGCTTCGGCCGAGATCGATGGCGGGCTTGCGGGCGCCGCCGCCGGCGATATCCGCGCCTATCTCGACGATATCGCCGCGCGCGGTTTTGCCGCCACCTCGCAGGCACGCAAACTGTCGGCGATCCGCCAATTCTTTAAATTCCTTTACGCTGAAGGCCTGCGCGGCGACGACCCGACCGGAACCCTGGACAGCCCGAAGAAGGGCCGGCCGCTGCCGAAGACGATGAGCGAGGCCGACACCGGCCGGCTGATCGACCGTGCGGCGCAAGAGGCAGCTGACGCCTCGCTGAACGATGGCGACAGCCTGGCGGCGCTGCGCCTGCATGCACTGGTCGAGGTGCTCTACGCCACCGGCCTGCGCGTTTCCGAACTGGTCGGCCTGCCGGTGACGGTAGCGCTGCGCGACGATCGTTTCTTCATGGTGCGTGGCAAGGGCGACAAGGAACGCATGGTTCCGCTGTCGGCAAAGGCGCGCATGGCGATGCGGACCTGGCTCTCTGCCCGGGCAACGGTGCCGGCTCTCGCAGACAGCCCGTTCCTGTTTCCGGCAGCAGGCGATAGCGGCTATCTCTCCAGGCAGGTCTTCGCCCGCGACCTGAAGGGCCTTGCGGCGCGGGCCGGCATCGCCTCGGCGAAAATATCGCCGCATGTGCTGCGCCATGCTTTCGCCAGCCATCTCCTGCAGAACGGCGCCGACCTCAGGGCCGTGCAGCAGTTGCTTGGCCATGCCGATATTTCAACGACGCAGATTTACACGCATGTGCTGGAGGAGCGGCTGGTGCGGCTGGTCAACGATCATCATCCGCTTGCCGACTAGGCGTCATATCGCTATGTGAGGACCACGTTCCATCGCCCGGAGCCTCTGTTTCCTGGGTTCCGCCAGTCATTGCCTCCCGGTCTATCGGTCCGCTCAAGAATGTACAATTACCTCGATTTCGAAAAGCCGGTCGCCGATCTCGAAGGCAAGATCCTCGAGCTGAAGAAACTCGCCGAGAATGGCGAGGCGGTCGATGTCGGCGATGAGATCAGCCGTCTTGAGAAGCGTTCGCGCGACGCCCTGCGCGACGCCTACAAGGCGCTGACCCCGTGGCAGAAGGTGCAGGTGGCGCGCCATCCGGACAGGCCGCATTGCATCGACTACATCAAAGGCCTGTTCAACGATTTCACGCCGCTTGCCGGCGACCGCAATTTCGGCGAGGATCAGGCGATCGTCGGCGGCTTTGCCCGCTTTCGTGGCGAGCCGGTGGCGATCATCGGCCAGGAAAAAGGTTCGGACACGGCCAGCCGGCTGAAGCACAATTTCGGCTCGGTGCGACCGGAAGGCTACCGCAAGGCGGTGCGGCTGATGGAACTCGCCGACCGTTTCAACATCCCGTTGCTGACGCTGGTCGACACGGCCGGCGCCTATCCCGGCGTCAACGCCGAGGAGCGTGGCCAAGCGGAAGCCATTGCCCGCTCGACATCGGCCTGTCTCGGCCTGAAGGTGCCGTCGATCTCGGTGGTCATCGGCGAAGGCGGCTCAGGCGGTGCCATCGCGATCGCCACCGCCAACCGCGTCTACATGCTCGAACACGCCATCTATTCGGTGATCTCGCCGGAAGGCGCCGCATCGATCCTGTGGCGCGACACCACCCGCTCGAAGGATGCAGCGACCAACATGAAGATCACCGCCCAGGATCTGCTGGAGCTGAAGATCATTGACGCCATCATTCCCGAACCGCTGGGCGGCGCCCATCGTGGCCCGGAAGCGGTCATCGCCGCCACCGGCGACCTCATCGCCAAGACGATGAAGGAATTCTCCGGCGCCAACACCGATTTTCGTGAGCAGCGCCGCGAGAAATACCTGGCTATGGGGCGAAACCTTTAGCAAGACGAGGTTCGGCGCCGCAATGTGGCGAGATTGAGCACGTCCGCCACAAAAATGCCGCGGCATTCGGTTCAATCAAATTGCCGTAAGGGGATGCGCCCGGCGCTTGCGGTAAGGAATTTTCAAGGTTAACGGGCTTAGGGTTGGGCCTGGCGGCGCTGATGCCTGCGGTCCGAAAGAAAAGACATAGCCATACCCATGTTTGCCAAGCTCGCCCGCACCGGACTTCTGATTGCCGCGATAGGGGTCGCCGGCTGCAATGATTCTTCGATGAAGGATTTTGCCCCCCAGGCCAACAAGCCGCTGCCCGACAAGATCCTGGCCGGCATGAAGGCCAAGGGCATGACCCGCACCTCGCCGGTGATGGCCCGCATCTTCAAGGAAGAGGGCAAGCTCGAAATCTGGAAGGCCAAGACCAACGGCCGCTACGACTTGGTCGCCAGCTACGACATATGCAAATGGTCGGGCAAGCTGGGTCCCAAATTCACCGAAGGCGACCGCCAGGCGCCGGAAGGCTTCTATACGGTCCGTCCGGCGCAGATGAATCCGCGGTCGAGCTACCACCTTGCCTTCAACATCGGCTATCCCAACGCCTACGACCGCGCCAATGGCCGCACCGGTTCTCATCTGATGGTCCATGGCGCCTGCTCGTCGTCGGGCTGCTATTCGATGACCGACGCGCAGATCGAGCAAATCTACGCCTTCGGCCGCGATGCGTTCCAGGGCGGGCAGACCGAATTCCAGATCCAGGCCTTTCCGTTCCGCATGACCGCCGCCAACATGGCGCGTTATCGCAAGGATCCGAACTACGAATTCTGGAAGATGCTGAAGGTCGGCTACGACAATTTCGAGATCACCAAGGTGCCGCCGAAGGTCGACGTCTGCGAGAAGCGCTACGTCTTCAACCAGGTCGCGGCCGACGGCGCGACATTCGATCCGGCCGGCGCCTGCCCCACGACGACGCAGCCGGATTCGTTGAAGAGCGCCTTCAATGCCTACCAGAGCACCTACGAAGCGGCTTTCAACGGCGCGGTCAAAGCCAGCGTGCCGGCCCCCAAGCCAACCATCGCCGGCATCAAGGAAGCCAGCATCGTTTCCGAGTGGTCGAAAAAGCGCGCCCGTGGCGAACGCGTGCCGATCGAGCCGCCGTCGTTCAACGCCGACGGCTCGGTGACAGAGACGGCGCGCATGGGCCGCATCGATTCGCCGGCCGGCCGGAAGATGGCCGCGCTGGATGCGGAGAAAGCCGCCAAGCAGAAGGCCGAAGAGCAAAGGCTTGCCGCCATAGAGGCGGCCAAAGCCGAGAAAGAGGCGGCCAAGGCTCAGGCTCTGGCCGAAACGGAAGCGGCCAAGATTAATTCGCTGGCCGAAGAGGGGGATGCCGTGGCCGCGGCCGAAGCGCCTGTCGCCACCGCGACAATCGCGTCGCCCCAAGCTGCCGCCCCGGCCGAAACGCAGGCGGCCAATGCCGATCAAAGCAGGGTGACAAAGCTGAAGAACAAACTGCTCGGCATGTTCGGCGGCTGAGGTTCTCGCGCTTGGCCAAGCCTACTTCCGTCTATGACCTCAAGGGCCTGAACTGCCCCCTGCCTGTGCTGAAAGCAAAAAAGCGGCTGGCTGCGATGCGGCCGGGCAGCAGGCTCTGGCTGGAAACCACTGACCCGCTGGCCGTCCTCGATATTCCTGCTTTCTGCACCGATGCCGGCCATCGCTTGGTCGAAACGGCAGCGGTTTCGGGCGCCCATCGCTTTCTAGTCGAGCGCGGCGAGCAGTCGCTAGACCATGATCCCGAAAAGTGGAATCCGGTTTTCGGAAAAGATCGTGGTTAACCAATAGGTTAAAATCAACGCCCGGCGATGGCCAGCGGGTTGTTTTCCAGCGCTGCGCGGTCGGGTGTGTCTATCGACGGCCGGTTGGTGAAGGCGGCAAACAGCCGGCGGACATAGTCCTCCGGCATGTCGAGCGTGATCAGCACCAGCCTTGTGCCGCGTTGGCCGTCCGGCCAGGACGGCAGCCGCGCCGGCGGATGCAGGATCTTCTGCACGCCGTGGACGACCAGCGGCCGCGCCGGGTCTTCCAGCAACTCGATGACGCCCTTCATGCGCAGCAGGCGCTCGCCATGCGCCGATCGCAACAGGTCGAGGAACATCTCGATCGCCGAAAACGGCACCGGCCCGTCATGAACGAGCGAGTAGGAGCGCACGCGGGAATCGTGCCGATGGTCGCTATCGTGGTCATGGCCATGGTCGTCGTGGTCATGGTCGCCATGGTGGTGATCATGGGCGGCTTCCTCGCCGAGCCAGCGTTGCACCTCGGCGGACTTGGTGGCTGGGTTGTAGAGGCCGCAATCGAACAGCGCCGCTACATCGGTCCTTTTGTCACCGGCCTCGAGCAGTTCGGCACCCGGATTGATCTGCCGCAGCCGGGCCCGCAAGGTCTCGACGTCGCGCGGATCGGTGACCAGATCGGCTTTCGTCAGCACGATGCGGTCGGCGACGGCCACCTGCTTCACCGCCTCGACATGGGCGTCCAGCGTCGCATTGGCGTTGACCGCGTCGACCAGCGTGATGACGCCGTCGAGCCGAAAGGCCTGGACCAGCGCCGGATGCGCCATGATCGACTGCAGCACCGGCGCCGGATCGGCGAGGCCGGTGGTTTCGATGACGACGCGGGCAAGCCGGGCGATACGGCCGGTCTGCAGCCGGTCGACGAGATCAGCCAGCGTGTCGACCAGCTCACCGCGCACCGTGCAGCAGAGACAGCCGTCGGAGAGCTGGATGATGCCGTCGGAGGCCTGTTCGACCAGGAGATGGTCGATTGCCACCTCGCCGAACTCGTTGATGATGACGGCGGTATCGGCGAGTGCTGGATCCCTGAGCAGCCGGTTGAGCAGCGTCGTCTTGCCGGCGCCGAGAAAGCCGGTCAGCACCGAGACAGGGATTGGGAAGCCGCTGCTCATCAGGCTAGTTCAAGGCCTTGGCGGGCTGGCCGCCTTTGGCCGCCGTGGCGGAACCGATAACTGTGGGCTCGGCACCGGGCGGCGTCGGCAGGTCGGGGCGCCAGCTCGGCAACGGCACGTCGGCATATTCCCGGCCCGATGTATCGAGCATCGCCTTCGGCTTCGGCCCGGTGGCGCCGCCAAGGCCGACGGCGACCAATGTCGGCACATGGTCGAGCTTTTCCCGATAGGGCGATTTTGGCGCATCCTTATCGCCGACGGGGACGGCAGCTTCCGACTGCTCCTTAGCCGGCTTCTTCTTGCAAAGCTCGTCACGCATGTCATTGACCGATGTCGTGTCGCCATAGGCAGGCAGCGCCGCGACCGTGACCCAGTTCGGCTCTTGCGCCGTGAAGCCCTGGTCGAGCAGTCTCGCCGTGGTCTCGGCGCGGGTGATGGTCGACTGTTCGCCAAGCACGACGGCGACCAGCGTGCGGCCGTTTCGCGTTGCCGAGCCAATCATGTTGAAGCCCGAGGGGCAGACGAAGCCCGTCTTCATGCCGTCGGCGCCCGGATAGCGGCCGATCAGAAGATTGTAGTTCGAGATCTGCTTCTTGCCGACGGCGAGGCCCTCGATCGAGAACCATGGGGCATATTGCGGGAATTCCGTGCGGATCGCCATCACCAGCAAACCGAGGTCGCGCGCCGTCGTATACTGGTCCGGCGAAAAGAGCCCGTTCGGATTGACGAAATGCGATCCGGTCATGCCGAGCCGGCGTGCCTCGGTGTTCATGCGTTCGGCGAAAGCGGCTTGCGAACCGCCAATGTTCTCGCCGACGGCCATGGCGACGTCATTGGCCGATTTGACCAGCATCATCTTCAGCGCATTGTCGAGCCGCATGACCGAGCCCGGCTTGAAGCCCATTTTGCTCGGCGGCTCGCTGGCGGAACGTTTCGTGACCTTGATCGGCGAATCGAGCTGGACCTCGCCCGCGGCAATCGCACGAAATGCCACATAAGCGGTCATCAACTTGGTCAGCGAGGCAGGATACCAGCGCTTGAAAGCCTCCTGATGCTGGAGGATCTTGCCATTCTCCAGGTCGAACACGATCGTCGGATTGGCGAGAGCCGGCCCGGCCAGCACCGGAAGCGCCACCGCGCCCGCCAGCAATAGTCTAGGGAAATGCTTGTACCGCATGGAATCCGAAATCGCCTCTTGCCGCAGTCGCCTCTGGCTCCGTAAGATTGTTACGCGATCGCCAGCATAGTGATCCGGCCCTCTACCCGGATCCCAGTCTTGCGGTGCTATTTACCCTATGTGACGTCAAGATGGCAAAGTGCCTGAATGACAATTGTAACAGTAGGCACAATTGCAAAGCAGCAGGCAGAACCCGTCTGCTCCAACAGCGAGATGGAACCATCATGCCGATCCTGAACCGCGCCGCCGAAATGCAAGACGAGGTCGCCGGCTGGCGCCGCCATTTGCACCAGACGCCAGAGCTGAATTTCGACGTCTTCAAGACCGCCGCCTTCGTCACCGAGAAGCTGAAGGCCTTCGGTTGCGACGACGTGGTGACCGGGCTCGGCAAGACAGGCGTCGTCGGCATCATCCGCGGCCGCCTGGGCGAAGGTACGACCATCGGCCTGCGCGCCGACATGGACGCGCTGCCGCTCAATGAGATCACCGGCAAATCCTACGCCTCGACCGTTCCGGGCAAGATGCACGCCTGCGGCCATGACGGCCACACCGCGATGCTCTTGGGTGCTGCCAAATATCTTGCCGAGACGCGCAATTTCGCTGGCTCCGTCGCGGTGATCTTCCAGCCGGCCGAAGAAGGCGGTGGCGGCGGCAACGAGATGGTCAAGGATGGGATGATGGAGCGCTTCGACATCTCCAAAGTATTCGGCATGCACAACATGCCGGGCCTGCCGGTCGGCCAGTTCGCCATCAAGCCGGGCCCGATCATGGCGGCCACCGCCGAATTCACCATCACCGTCAAGGGCCGGGGCGGGCATGCGGCGATGCCGCACGGCACGATCGACCCGATCGTCATCACCAGCCAGCTCGTCGGTGCTCTGCAGACGATCGCCTCGCGCAGCACCGATCCGGTCGAAGCTGTCGTGGTATCGGTAACGAAATTCCACGCCGGCGACGCCTACAACATCATTCCCGAGAGCGCCGAGATCGCCGGCACCGTGCGCACGCTGAAGAAGGAGGTCGCCAGGAAGGCGGAAGAGCGCGTGCGCGCCATCTGCGAGGGAGTAGGCGCGGCCTTCGGCGCAACGATCGAGGTCGATTACAAAGCCAATTATCCCGTCACCTTCAACCATGCTGAAGAGACGGTCTTTGCCAGTGACGTCGCGGCTGATATCGCCGGCGACGCCCATGTGCACCGAGCCATCCAGCCGGTGATGGGCGGCGAGGATTTCTCTTATATGCTGGAGGCGCGGCCGGGCGCCTTCATCTTCATCGGCAATGGCGACACCGCGGGTCTGCACAACCCGGCCTACGACTTCAACGACGAGGTCATCCCGCACGGCATGAGCTATTGGGTGAAGCTGGCGGAGACGGCGCTGGCCGCCTGATGAATGTGCCTGAGCCCGTCCTCGGCTTGACCTGAGGGTGCGCTGCGATTTTGAGATGGCGACAAGGCCATCGAGCTCAGGACGTGGCGATGCTCCGATCGTCACTTCCGACCGGACGGCTTCCGCGCAAGACCGAAGGCAATGCCTAGCGCAATGCCGATCCCGATGCCTGCAATGATGTTGTCCAACGCGACGCCGATTGCCACGCCGATCACAACACCGAGTGTGATGTGTTTGGCATCTATCATGCCGGGTCATGTAGAGTGGAAGGGGAGAGCCGCAACCGCAGGCCATCCGTCGGCTACCAACCGATGTTGCCTGGATCGCTACGGGCCGCTCTTCGAGTCGTCGACCTTCAGCGCTTCCATGACGGGCGCCAGATCACTCTCTTCGACCGGGTCTGTAGCCTGCGGCTGTTCGCCTGTCCGGGCCTTGTGCAGAGCTTTCTCAATGGCCTCTTCGATGTCGCCGATCTCGTCTTCGCGTACCTCGTGACCATAGCCGGCCGCGTCGGCATCTTGCTCGAATTGCTGCACCAGGACGGCCACGCTCACTTCGCTCTCGGCGGGCAGATCGCCGACGTTCTCCCGGAGCCAGGTTTCAAAGAACTCTTTTGTGGCGCTCATGCGGTATCTCCTTCGGCACACTAAATCGCAGCGGTGGTCCGAAGTTCCGCCATCCCCAGGTTATCTTTGCGGTCCAACCCTCCCGGATCAGTCTATAGAGTGGTGATGATCAATTTCGAATTGTGAGCAGAAGCCTCTCGACGGCTGTGCTTCAACGGCCATCGTCGAAACCGACCGATTGGGTGCAGAGCGCCTCTTGGCGAAACGGTCCGAAGCGGCTATGTGTCGGGCCGCGTGGTCCCGTAGCTCAGTAGGATAGAGCGGCAGATTCCTAATCTGTAGGTCACAGGTTCGATTCCTGTCGGGATCACCATAGTTTTCAACTACTTTGCGACCAATCGCCGTACTTTTTGCTAATTAAGTGCGACGAATTTCATAGGCTTTCAGACTTTGGGCGCGCATGCCCCAAGTACGAGTGGAGAAATGCCGGCCGCAGAAGCGCAGGACGCCCTTGCGCGACATGGCGGACTAGCATGGAAGCCTAGGAGAACATCTACAACACCTGGGCCTCCTCAAGCTGGTTCGCATGGCTATTGAACAGACCTGCCGGCCGGCGTGCTGCCGAGCGCGGAAGCCGTGCTACTGCCCTACGGCCGCGAGTCTGTCCATGAAGGCGAAGCCCTTGCCAAAGCCATCATTGAGACGGTTGAAAGGCTGGCCCGATGATTCGCCTTGAATCAATGCCGCGATGAGGAGCGAGCAATCGAGCTCCTCCGGAAACGAAACATTTAAGTCACTCTGAGTCGCCATACGAAGCGACCTCAATCTTGCTGTCTTCGCGGCGCGTTCGGCGCGCTCAGCCTCAGCCATCACCTTCGCGGAGCGCCTAACTGTGCTATTTCCCAGCCAACACATCTATTCGATCCAGTAGAATTCCGATGCCCCGGTCATGCCCTGACTCATTGAGATTGTCGCCGTTCATTGTGATGAAGCCGGTTCGATCGGTGAGGTTAAGATCCGCGTTGCCGCCAGGCGCGGGCCGATCGCCTTGGCAATAGCCGTGGGCGCGCGCCACCAACGCGCGAGTAGCCCGAGCCGTGCAAATCATACTGCTTACGCTCGATGTGGCTGCGCTCGGCCGGCGCCTATCTGGGCCATCACCAAGATCATCGCGGCAAATGACTAGCGGAACAGATATTTTGATACCTCTGGATTGCCTCGTCTCCACATAACGTTATCCAGAAAGTAGTGATGCACGTTGATGAATATCCACGCTATGAAGAGGAACAGCGACGAGCCGAACACCTCTTTGTTGTAAGGAACCAAAACGGACAACGCGATCGGGACCAGCCAGAAACCGAGAATCCCCAGAATTCCACCAATGATGATAAATCCCAGCACCCGAAAACGGTCTTGGGCGTCATTGAACTGAACCTACGGTCCATCGACCTCAACACTGGCGTCTGACGCGAGCCGACGTATATCGGCGGATGACCGGAATGAGGGCAACCCTTTGCAGGGGCGAAGCTTGCGCGCTAGTATCTGCAAAACGGGAGGGGGGACTAATGCCACGAATTGAGCGAGTAGAGACCCGCAAGCGCGGATTTCTGGCCTTCAACGTGTTGATGGGCATCATCGACTAGCTATGACCGCAAGACACTCCGGCGACGGTCTCTCGACTGTGTGCGCAATAGCGATGTTGTGGGAGCACCACTTTGTTCATTGATTACTACGAACTCCTAGAAATCAGCCCGAACGCCAACTCGGAAACGATAGAACGGGTATTTCGTTATTTTGCTATGCGCTACCATCCCGACAATCAGGATACCGGCGATGCATCACGCTTCAGTGAAATCGCGGAGGCCCATAATACTCTCAAAGATCCTCTCAAGCGCGTGCAGTACGACATTCAGTATAAAGACAATTTGAAACTTCGCCGCGAGTTGATTGAGGAAGTCAGCAACACTAAAGGAATCGAACGGGACGGCGTCATTCAAGCCAAACTGCTCTCGCTACTTTATGTCAAACGCCGACAAGACGTCAACAAGCCTGGAATTGGCGATGAAGAACTCGAACGCATGTCGGGCTGTCCGCGTGAACATCTGGAGTTTCATCTCTGGTATCTAAAAGCAAAAGGCTGGATAGGAAGGGTCGAAAACGGGATGTTCGCGATTACCGTAGAAGGCATCGATCGCGCCAATACCGAACATCGTCGTGACACCTCCACCAGACTACTGAATCATACAGGCTGAAGAGTGGAAGCTCGCGTGCCAGTGCCCCTTGGATTAGCCCTTAGGAGCCCCACCAGCGCGCGTTCCGGCTGGCCGCTCTCAGCGCCTCGCGCACGCCGGCGCTTCTCGCTGGCCTGAATGAGGCGCTGCAAAGCCCTGGCCTGAACTCCGGCCTGGAATCGCTTTATCGCCGCCAGCTTTTCCTCCTCGCGCGCCAATCGGTAGACGTCGGGCAAAGGCTGCCAGTCGGCCGGCTTCTTCCGCATACACCATTGAGGCTGGCGATATCCCCAGTACTCGATACCGACGAGATCGGAACCGTCGAACCAGCATGAAACGTTCAGCTTGGGAAAGTGCAAGACCCCTTGCCGCCCACCAGATCTTATCGATGGCGCTCTCGCCGGTGCCTTCCGCCCAGGGCGTCCAGCCGCGGCCTGGACGATCTGTCAGTTCGCTGTCGCGCATTCAGACTCCGGGCGCATTCGAGCGCTCGGCGCCCATAGCTTTTCGTTGCTTGGCAGCGTTCATTCGCCGGCCGGCACTCTGATTGCACTTACGGCAAGCGGCGGCCAGATTGGACCGCTCGTTCGTGCCGCCAAGCATTTTGGGCTTCTTGTGCTCTAGGGTGGCTTGCTTCGGTCCGGTCTCGGTGAACGGTTCCCTGCAATAGTAGCATTTCCCGCCTTGGATCTCGACCAGTTCGCTTCGGACTTTGGCTGAATTGAATTTCAGCTTCTTCTTCATGGGGGTTGGTTCCCCCCCTTTTTGGTAAAGGGACCACGACCTCGATCCAAGGTCAAGCCTTGCATTGGCAGCCGCTTGACGAAGCCGCCGGCCCCAACGCATTCTCCCCTTGGGGGAGAGATGGCAATGGCCGATCTTCCATGGGGCAAAGCAAAGCCCCGCAACAGCATTCCATATGGCTGGATACTTGTCGCTGCCATGGGCGGCGCTGCAGCGGGCAATTACCTGTGGTCGAACTCATCCAATCTGGCGAATGCGGTAAGTGCATTCGTCTCGTCTGCTGGCTGTGACATCAAGGGCAATATTTCAATCGACACCGGTGAGCGCATCTATCATGTCCCCGGCCTGACGACGGACGCCTACGGCCACCTGTTTCCTCGGGCCGACGATGCCACCGAACTGGCCAATGCCGAGGCGGCTCTTCTGCAGTGACTGCGACATGGACGCGACATGGCCAAGCAAGGCCTTGCTCCACAAGGCTTGCAGGAAGTTTCCTAACTGTAGGTCACAGGATCGATTCCTGTCGGGATCACCATGGTTTCAATAAAGTAGCGCCAAAACATGAGCGGACGCGCCCTGTCGACTCCGCCATCACGATCGGGCACGTCACACAAATCCCCCACCCGGTAGCGTCTTCGTCCCGCCTGTCGGGATCGCCATAGTTTCAGGCACTTAGAGGAGTCCCGCGTACTTTTTCTGTGATTTAAGTACGGCGAACTTTCCGACTCAGCGGCCGGCTTCCGATCCCACCGCTGATCTCGCGACGCTGTCGGCCTTTCCGCGCTCATAAGCGCCAATCATTCTCACGGCAAAAATCGAAGCCACGCCAACCATTGCGCCAGCAAGCACATCAATCAGGTGATGCCCACCCTCGGGAAGGGTGGCGATGATCATCAGAGCATTCAAAACAGCTATCGGCCACATCAGCCAGCGATAGTCGCGAAGCGCATAGACGACTATTATACCGAGAGTTGTATGGTAAGACGGGAAGGTAACCAGTCCATTGCTTCTGGTCATGATCAGATCGAACGGTTCTCCGGATCGCAGTGCCATCAAAGTCTCGTGATGCCACATGCCTGCCCGGGCTGTAAAATGGTTGAACTGTTCTGCAGTTGGCTTGAAGTACGCATAGGCGCCTTCGGCCGGTACGAGCGTCATTATCGCTCCAGCGAGCACCGATGAGACGGCTAGCATCGCGATGAACTGCAGGCTCCTGTCATTTCTGTTTGTGGCTATATTCAACAATAGGACAAACGGCACCTGTGGTCCGAGCGCATGGTAGGCAAAGATCAGCACAGGAGCTACCAGCTGATTATTTGTGACGGAGAGGAACCAAAGCCAATCGAAGCCCATTCGCGCATCGATAGCGGCGAGCACCGGGTCGGCAAGCGGGCGCCCAGTGGCGCTGGCCACATGCATTAGAATAGTCGTGCAGATCAGCAGTGGGACAAAGGCTGCCGCGACAAGCACCAAGCTTCCAAGGAAATCGGATGCCCGGCGAACAAATTGGCCTGCCCGCGAGCAATCATCCCGTAGGCGCCGCGTGACAAGCCACGAAACCAAACCAGCCAAGCAGATGCATAGTGCCACTGCTCTAATGTCATGCCAGTTAAGTGGCGAAAAGCGGACGGTCGAATAGGGCAGCCACAGCAGGTCAACAGCCCCAAGCAGGCCTGAAGTGAACAACGTTGCGTAAAGGTAGTTTCTTGCGCCCATAATCCTCACCGCAGCATTGGATGAATTTACCCGCCTTGAGCGTGTTTTGAGATGCGACATAGGCTATCGCGGGTCAGGCGCCGGCAAAGATGCGCCAGAGAAACGGGGCAAGAGCATCGGAATGCGCTGGGCGTATTCATGATATTCGGGAAACGTCGCTCGCAAGACCCTCTCCTCGTTGATTATCCGCCGGTATTGGAATGCGAGGGCGATCGCGCAGATTGCGACTGTTGCCCATGTCGGATTACCGAGAAGAATGCCGAGCAGGACGATCGCCTCGCAGACATAGAGCGGGTGCCGCACGATTTGATAGGGGCCTGCGGTGACGAGCCGTCTGGCCTGGGCAGCGATGCTGAACGATCTGCCGAGCCACCATAGGCACCAAACGCAAAGCGCGAAGCCGATGATGGTAATCAGGTTGGCAGTGAGCTCAATCTGCGGAAGTATCTCGACTCGAGGGACAGCAATCAAAGTTACGGTGGCAAAGCATCCGACCAGCGCCGAGATTCGGGGTTCCAGTCCCTGCGCTGTCTTCAGCGGCGGAAGACGCGCCACTGTCGTAGCAACAACGAGTACAAGGAAGCCGAGAGCGGCAACGTCTGCTACGACCCCGATAATTCGCGCTATGGGCCATTCAGCGCCGCGAAGAGCTATAACCAATACTCCGGCCTTCAAAGTCGCGCAGAATGTGAAGTAAAGTGTCATCGTTGCGCGCCCGATGAAATCACGCGTCGCCGCTGGTGGGAGCTTCATGGATTTTGCCCTTCGGAATAAACGGATAGGCGAGTTGCTCGACGTAAGTTGGTGGAATGGGATCATCGACGCCATAGCGCTCCGGCACCGCTTTGCCAGGCAGGTACATCGTCCCAAACAGCGCGTCGATGAATGAAAGTTGGCCAGCGAAA
Organism: Mesorhizobium sp. M6A.T.Ce.TU.002.03.1.1; assembly: GCF_003997275.1. Lineage (NCBI taxonomy): Bacteria > Pseudomonadati > Pseudomonadota > Alphaproteobacteria > Hyphomicrobiales > Phyllobacteriaceae > Mesorhizobium > Mesorhizobium sp. M6A.T.Ce.TU.002.03.1.1. The sequence goes on along the minus strand of NZ_RZTI01000048.1, from coordinate 4,743 downwards.
TTCTTGTCGTACGCAGCGCGCTCATGAGCGTGATGCCAATGATGGAACTGAGGTGAGGCGATCAGCCATCGAAGCGGACCGATGTTTAGCTTGACGTTGGCGTGCAGCAACAGGCCGTGGGCGTAAAAGACAAACGCGAACACGATGATCGCTGGGTTGCTGAAACCCAGCAGATATACAGGCACGAGTGACACGCTTTTTGTCAGCGCCAGGTCAACAGGATGAATCCTGTGCGCTGCAAGCCAATCAAGTTCTTCAATGCTGTGATGAATCGCATGGAAGCGCCACAAAAATGGAACGGCGTGAAGGGCTCGGTGTGCCGAGTAAAAACCAATGTCCGCGATGACAATGATTTCTATAACCTGGAGCCAATATGGCTGTGATGAAACTGCGCTACTGATATAGACCGGCACCAGCCGCCCCACCGTGCTCGTTGCCAGTGTAACAGCCGCAATCAGGCCAAGGCTTATAGGAACGCCATTGAACAGAGCGTAGATGAGATCGTTGAAGAAGGCTTTCCTGAGGATCTTTTGACCTGGCCTTAGAGCGAACAGGCGCTCGATCGGAACGAAGATCAGAACCGCAATCAAAAGCGCTTTGAGATTGAAAATGTCCATACCGCGCCCCGCCGGCAAGACCCAATCCAAGCACTTCGCCGAATTGAGCGCAAGTTAATGGTTTCCGAAAGGTTAATTGAGAAGGTGATTTGCGCGCCACGAGTGTCAGACCGAGAAGCCGCCTACAACCGTCAAGTTGCTATAGAGCTGAAACGCTATCGTGCAGATCGCTGCGAGCGAGATCGGCACGCCAAACGGCACAACGCCTTTGCGGTCCAGGTGCTGAACATACAAGCGGAAAGCGCCTTGCGGCAGCATGAACGGATTTTTCACGATCAACGCCGTGGCGAGGGCGAAAAGAAGCAGCAGTGCGGAGAACACAAGGAGGCCGCTGCCGCCGATCAGCAACGGCACCACCGCCATCAGCTTGACGTCGCCAGCCCCGATCTTGCGCATGGCCCAGAACGGAAAGAGCGCAACAAACAGCAAAAGACCGGCAAGCGCGCTCAGGCCCATGTCCCACCACGACCCGGATTGCACCGACAGGAGCTGCAGCGAGCCCAGACCCAGGCAAAGCAGCAGCAGCACATTCTGGTTGGATATCTTCTGGGTGGTAAAGTCGAGCCAGGCGATCCTTGCCAGCAAAGGAATCGCTAGCCCCTTCAGCAGCAGCGATGCGGCGAGCAACATGCTATCGCCTTACCGCTCGAGATTCTTCACGCTGGACGACAGGAGCTGCAGATTGTTGGCCACGGTCGGATCGTTGGGCGCCAGCTCATAGGCCTTGAGGAAACTGCTGCGCGCGTCCTGCAGCTTGCCGCGCAGCAGATAGGAATAGCCGACATTGTTGTAATATTCGGGTGTCCCGCCGACGAGCCGGAAGGCCTGGCGATAGGCCAGGTCGGAGAGGTCGAAGCGGCGGATGCGATCGCTAGAGGCGGCCAGGCCCATCCAGGCACCACCATCATTGGGCGCCAGTTGCGTCGCCTTGTAGAACAGGGCGCCGGCATTGCCGTAGTTTTCCGCGCGGAACTGGTTCTTGGCTTCGGCGACAGCCTGGTCCGAGGCATAGTACTCGACGTCGCTGACCGTCTTCAGCCCGTCGAAGGCATCGCCAAAGGCAGTCACGTCACCTTTTGAGGGCTCGTTGGTGCGCACGACGCCGCTGGTACCAGCCGTCTGACAGCCGGAAAGCACGATAAGAAGCAAACCGGCTACGGCTGCGAGGCGCATTGGCCCTGTCATTTCGTCCCCCAAAAGAGTTCTCACCGACTCTGTATTTCGACCAAAGCATACACCTGCCTAGAAGAAAATGCCCTTCATCCGAATGATGACAGGCAGCATGACGACCATCATCACCACCGGAAAGATGCACAGCCCCAATGGAATCATCATCTTGACCGGCAAAGAGTTGGCGCGTTCTTCGGCCCGAAGGATTCTCTGTCCACGCATTTCGTCGCTATAGACGCGCAGGGCTTCTGTCAAACTTGTACCGAGCTCCTCGGATTGCCGGAACAGAACCGCCAGCGCCCGTGCCTCTTCAAGGCCGATGCGGTCAGACAGTTCGCGCAGTGCCTCGCGCAACGGCTTGCCGGCGCGCAGCTGCAGATTCATGATCGAAAGCTGGATGCCAAGCCATTTATGGGTGCCGGCCAGTTCATCGCTGACGCGCTCGACTGCCGCCTCGAGGCTCATGCCCGCGTCGGCGCAGGTGATCATCATATCCATGAAATCCGGAAATCCGCGACGATAGATCTGCTTTTGCCCATTCTCGAACCGGTCGAGCGCGATACTTGGTATGACAATGCATGCCAGACCAAGCAAGGCTGAACCTCCAAAAGCAACAAGACTGGGCAATTGGGGCGGTAAAATCTGGGACAGGAGTGCATAGGTCGCAACAAAGCCGACGCAGACTGCGCCGAGCCGCGACAGAGTATAAATGAGCGGCGCGCTTGATTGGTAGAATCCGGCGCGAAAGAGCTTCGCGTCCAGGGCGCTGGGCTCGTCCCGTTCCTTTTCGATCGATCGAAAATACGCCTCGACTGGCCGCTGTGCCGAGATCCTGGCCAGTTCTTCCTGTCCTACAAGTGAGCGGCGGTTGGGAATGCCCCCTGCCATCAGGCTTTGCGCAACCAGTTTCCTCGTCTGCAGCGCCGGCAAGAAGACGAGCGAGCCAACCAGGAAAAGCGCCACCGCCGCCAGGAAAACAGCGATAGAGACCAGAAGGCTCAGATCCTGGGTATTCGAAAACAGGTCTATAGCCTCGCTCCTTCAAAAATCGAAATTGACCATACGGTACATGATAACGTCACCCAGCAGCGCCCACAGTCCGAAAACCAGGAACACCGGCATGATCAATGGGCTGTCCCATACATCGCCATAGTAGCTCGGAGCGATGCCCATGAGGATGCCGAACATGAAGAGCGGAAACAATGAAATGATCCACCCCGACATTCGGCCTTCGGCGGAAAGCGCCCTGATTTTCAACCGCAGTTTCTGCCGTTCGCGCAGCACCGATGCGAGGTTCGACAGGATCTCGGTCAAATTGCCACCGGTCTTGGCCTGAATCGACAGCGACACAGACAGCAGTTGAAGGCCCTCGAAACCGACGCGTTGCGACAGTTTCCGCACCGCGTTTTCAAGGCTAAGGCCAAAGGTGATTTCGTCGGAAACAATGCCGAATTCGGTGCCGAGCGGATCAGGCATTTCGCGGGCCACGAGCCCGATCGCTACGGAAGTCGGATGACCGGCGCGCAGCGAACGCACGATCATGTCAAGCGCATCCGGCAATTGCTTCGCGAATTTCTGGATTCGCTTGGCACGCGCGCGGCGGAGAACCAGAAACGGCAGGACGAATCCGATGAGAAGAAAGATGATACACGAAACCACCGCTGAGAAGTGCAGCAGGAAAGCCAATACCAGTGCCAGTACCAGTCCAGCGAGAATAAATATCGCGACAAACGACAGCGGATTCCCGGTAATGCCGGATTGAGTGTATAGCCTGTTCAACCCGACCGCATTGAAAAGAAAATCACCCGAGCCGGTAAGCCCACGTTCTCGCAGCAATCCCTGCAAGGTCTGTTCGGCCGGAACCTCGTCAGCGAGCCGCTTCAGCCGACGGTTGATCGTGCTGACCGTTGAACGGCGCTTGGAGTAGGTCATGTACAGAGCCTCGGCCGCGAGAATAACCGACGCCGCCGCCATCACATAGATGAGGTAAAGTAAGGTCTGGCCCGACGGCATCAGAGCGGAACCTGCGGATTGAAGGCATCCTTGGCGAATTGGTGGCCGAGCGTCGCCGCTTCCTGGGCAAAGCGCGGACGGATGCCGGTGGCGCGAAATTCACCGACGATCTGACCCTCCGCATTCACATCGCGGCGAACGAAATGGTAAAGTTCCTGCAGTTGGACGACATTGCCTTCCATACCGGTGATCTCCGAGATGGAAACGACCCGCCTCCCACCGTCTGAAAGGCGCTGTGTCTGCACGATGATGTCGATGGCCGACGCAATCTGTGCCCGAATTGACTCATGGGTCATCGGCATCCCCGCCATGCCGACCATCTGTTCGAGCCGCGAGATCGCGTCGCGTGGCGTGTTCGCATGGATGGTGGTCATCGAGCCTTCATGGCCGGTGTTCATCGCCTGCAGCATGTCAAAGGCTTCTTCACCGCGCACCTCGCCGACGATGATGCGGTCCGGCCGCATGCGCAGCGCATTCTTGAGCAATTCGCGCTGGCGGACCTCGCCCTTGCCCTCGACATTGGGCGGGCGGGTTTCGAGCCGGCCGACATGCGGCTGCTGCAATTGCAGTTCCGCCGCGTCCTCGATGGTGATCAGGCGCTCCCTGGCCGGGATGTAGCTCGACAGAGCGTTGAGCAAGGTCGTCTTGCCGCTGCCGGTGCCGCCCGAAACCAGGATCGACTTGCGTGCCTGCACCGCGATGCGCAGCAGGTCGATCATCGGCTGGCGGATTGAATTGAACGCCATCAGGCGCTCGAGCGAATAGGGGTTTTTGGAGAATTTGCGGATCGACACCAACGGGCCATCCACCGAGATCGGCCGCACCGCGATGTTGACACGCGACCCATCTTCCAGCCGCGCATCCACCATCGGCGCCGATTCATCGACGCGTCGGCCGATCGCCGAGACGATCTTGTTGATGACACGCAGCAGATGCGGCTCGT
>NZ_RZTI01000047.1:1427-40703 GCF_003997275.1 Mesorhizobium sp. M6A.T.Ce.TU.002.03.1.1 | reverse complement strand
TGTTCGGATCGGCGCCCAGTCCAGTTCCTTCGATACTAGGTCGAAAATCGTCTCATCCGACGCCGCCAGACCGTCCGCCAGACTCAACTGACCCAAAACACGATCCGCCATCCCGAATCTCCCTGCTGCAACCTTCACCACAGAATCACCGTTCGGCTTCTGTGCAAAGGTCTCACAAGGGGAGAAGGAAAGAAGCGGTGGCGCCTCACGACATGATCAGGCCGCCATCGACATTGATCGTCTGACCGGTGATATAGGCCGCATCGTTGCTGGCCAGAAAGCTGACCAGGCCGGAAACATCCTCGCCGCTGCCGGCGCGGCCCATCGGGATGTTCTTCACCCATTCGGCCATCAGCTCGCCCGGCTTGTAGTCGCCCATCAGCTTGCCCCATGCCGCGTCGTTGTAGGCCCACATGTCCGTGTCGATGATGCCGGGACAGATCGCGTTGACGGTGATCTTCTCCTTCGCCACTTCCTTGGCGAGGCTCTGGGTGATGCCGACGACGCCGAATTTCGACGCCGCATAATGCGGCGTGTAGATAAAACCCTGCCGCGCCTGGCCGGAGGCGGTATTGATCAGCCGGCCGCCGTCGCCATGCTTGCGGATGCGCGCGATCGCCTCCTGGCAGCACAGGAACACGCCCTTGGTGTTGACCGCCATCACCTTGTCCCATTCGGCCTCGGTCATCGCCTCGATCCTGGCGATGGTGATGACGCCGGCATTCTGCACGGAGATATCGACGCGGCCGAATTGCTGCTCGGCCAGATCGTAGAGGGCAGCGACCTCGTCCTTCTTGGTCACGTCCATGCGCAGTGATGCGACCTTGGCGCCTTCCGCCTTCAGTCCGGCAGCGACCTCATCGACGCGCGGGTCGATGGCGCTGACAACGACCGCAGCACCTTCCGCCGCGAACCGCCTGGCCATGGCCGCACCGATGCCGCCGCTGGCGCCGGTGATGACTGCCGTCTTACCTTCAAATCGCTTCTGCATTTTCTCTCCTACCAGCAGACGAAGCCGCCATCGACGATCAGGTCGATGCCGGTGACGAAACTCGAGGCGCGGCTGGCCAGGAACACGGTCGGCCCGACCATCTCCTCCGGCGCCGCCATGCGCCCCATTGGTGTATCGCGCTCGAAGATCCTGACCTGGTCGGCGACCTCCGGCCGCTTGTTCATCGGAGTCAGCGTATAGCCGGGACTGACGACGTTGACGCGCAGGCCGCGATCGGCCCATTCCATGGCAAGGCTCTTCGACATGTGGATGACGGCGGCCTTGGATGAATTGTAATGCGCCTGGGTCAGGCCGCGGTTGACGATCGAGCCCGACATCGACGCGATGTTGATGATCGAGCCCTTGCGCCGCGTCAGCATCGCGCGCGCTTCGGCCTGGCAGGACAGGAACACGCCGCTGACATTGACGTCGTAGAGCTTCTGCCATTTCTCCAGCGACAGCGTCTCTGCCGGCTCGGCGGCAGCGACGCCGGCATTGTTGACGGCGATGCTCAGCGCGCCGAGCTCCTTCTCCGTGCATTCGACCGCCGCCGCGAGATCGGTCTCTGAAGTCACCGTGCCGGTCAGCACCAACGCCTTGCGGCCAAGCGCCGAGATCCTGTGCGCGGTCTCGTCCAGCCCGCCCTTCGAGGCATGGCCGAAACAGGCGATATCGGCGCCGGCTTCGGCTAGGCCGATGGCGATCGCTTGCCCGATGCCGCTCCCGGCGCCGGTGACGATAGCAACGTCCCCATGAAGATCGAATAGTTTCATCGAAATGTTCCCTGTTGAGCCGCCGGTGCCGCCTAGGAGGAAGGGGCGCCAGTCTTGGCTGGCGCCCCGCGCGGTCCGGTGCTTGGGAGGGTATCACCTGCTGCGCTTTGTTCCGATTCCCCGATCGCTGGTTACGTCCTAGCTTGTGGCAAGTTCCATGACGGCGACGTTGCTCGCTTCGCTGCGGTCGAGAATTCCGCGCTGGCGGCCACGGCTAAGCACCAGCACGCGATGCGACAGGCCGAGCACTTCCTCGAGATCGGAGCTCACCACCACCACCGCCATGCCGGAGCGGGCGAGGTCGGCGATGACATCGTAGATCGCCGCGCGCGCGCCGACATCGATGCCGCGTGTCGGCTCGTCCAGGATGAACACCTTGGGCGGCCGTGAAATCCATTTGGCGATGATCACCTTCTGCTGATTGCCGCCGGAAAGCTTGCTGATCGCCTGGTTCGGCCGGCCCTTGACGCCGAGCCTGGAGATGCCGGCCTCGGCGAATTTCTGCACTGCTTTCGGGAACACCCAGCCGTTCGGCGCGACATGGTCGAAATTGCCGATCGCCAGATTTTCGCCGATGGTTTGGTCGAGCACCACGCCTTGCGCTTTGCGGTCTTCCGGCACCAGCACGACGCCGGCCTTGATCGCGGCCGCTGGGCCATTGAGATGCACAGGTTTGCCGGCGACGCGCACCGAGCCGGAAGAAATCGGATCGGCGCCGGCGATCGCCCGCACCAGCTCCGTGCGGCCGGCGCCGATCAGCCCGGCGATGCCGAGGATTTCGCCGGCCCGCACCGAGAAGCTGACATTCTGAAAACTGCGTTCCGGCGAGGACAGGTTCTCGACTTCGAGCAGCGCCTCGCTGCCCGGCTCCGAGAGCGGCGGGAACATCCGCTCGACGCTGCGGCCGACCATCTGCTCAACCACGGTGCGCACCGGAATGTCGGCGCGCTCGTGCCGGGCGACGATGCGCCCGTCGCGCATCACCACCACGCGGTCGGCGATTTGGGCGATCTCGTCCAGCCGGTGGCTGATATAGATGAAGGACATGCCTTCCGCCTTGAGCTTGCGGATCTGCTGGAACAGCAGCTCCGTTTCTTCGCTGCCAAGCGCTGCCGTCGGTTCGTCGAAGATCAGAAGCTCGGCATTGAGCGTCAGCGCTTTTGCGATCTCGACCTGCTGCTGGGCGGCAATACGCAGCGTGCGCACCTTGCGCTCCGGCGAGACATCGAGGCCGAGGCGCCTCAGCTGCGCCGATGCCTGCGCATTCATTGCCGCGCGGTCGATGCGGCCGCCGCGCATCGGCAGGCGCCCGACATAGACGTTTTCGGCCACCGACAGATCCGGCAGCAGCTTCAGCTCCTGGTGGATCATGCCGACGCCTGCGTCGATGGCCGCGGCAGGAGAGGCGGGGGAATAGGGTTTCCCCCGCCATGTGATGCTGCCGGCATCGGGTTTGGTCGACCCGGCGATGATGTTCGAAACGGTGGACTTCCCGGCGCCATTTTCTCCAAGCAGCGCCACGACCTCTCCCGGTCGTACCTCGAAGCTCGCATCGGCCAGGACCTGGACCGGTCCGTAGCTCTTGCAGAGGCCGCTGACGAAGAGCCCCAGATGGGGGGTCTGCGTATGGCTGGGATCCAAGGACATCGTTCCGCTACCGATTGTCAGGGATGCTTGGCGATGAATTGATCGACATTGTCCTTGGTGGTCAGCGTCGCGTCCTGCAGCTGTTCTGCGGCAACGGTTTCGCCGGCCACCAGCTTGATCGCCGCATCGACGGCGAGCCGGCCCATGCCTTGCGTCTGCTGCGTTGCGGTCACGTCGAAGACGCCGCCTTTCAGTGCCTTGAGCGCCGCCACGTCGCCGTCGAAGCCGGCAACCCAGACCTTGTGGCCGGGATTGGCGACCTTGACCGCCTGCGCCGCACCGAGCGCCAGCGCGTCGGCCTGGCCGATGACGATCGAAACGTCGGGATGCGACTGCAGCAGATCCTGCGTCAGCTTGAAACCTTCGTCCTGGTGCCAGCCTTCGCTCCACAGCTCGCCGACCACCTTGATATCGGGATAGGCGCTCAGCGCTTCGCCGCAGCCCTTCGAACGGTCGACCTCGGGCGTCGTGCCTTTCTGGCCATGGATGATGATCAGCTCGCCCTTGCCGCCGGCCTGCTTGGCGATGTAGTCGCAAACCGCCTTGGCCGATGCCACGCTGTTGGTGGCGATGAAGGTGTCGCCGGGCGCGCCGTCGGCGTTGCGGTCGACATTGATGACCGGGATGCCTGCAGCCTTGGCCGTCTTAGTCGGCACGGTGGCGGCAGTTGCGCCGGCCGGGATGTAGATCAGCGCATCGATGTTTTGCGTGATCAGGTCCTGCACCTGGCTGACCTGGGTCGCCGAATCGCCCTTGGCGTCGACGGTGACGATTTCGATGCCCTTTTCCTTGCCGTAGGCTTCGACGGACTGCTTGATCTGGTTGAAGAAGTCGGCCTGTAGATTGGCGACGGCAAGGCCAAGCTTCTTGGCCTCCTTGGCCGAGGCCATGTCGGACAATCCGAGCAGCGGAATGACGGCCGCGGCAGCAAGCAGCAATGAACGTTTGGTCAGCATGTGTTTCCTCCGTTGATGTTCAAATCTGTTCTGCCGGCGCATCACGGCGCCCTTGGCCGAACAACTCCCAGTTCGGATCAACCGATCCGTTTTCGCCCGGACACCCGGGCGAATTCTTCATTGCGTTCTGCGCCGCCATGTGTCCGTGGCAACCGCCAGCGCGATCACGACACCGATCACCACCTGCTGGATGAAGGGCGACACGCCGAGCAGGTTCAGCCCATTGCGCAGCACGCCGATGATGAGCACTCCGATGGCGGTGCCGCCGATCGAGCCGACGCCGCCCGATAGGCTGGCGCCGCCGATCACCACCGCCGCAATCGTGTCCAGCTCGTAGCCGAAGCCGGAGCTCGGCTGGACGGAATCGAGCCGTGCTGCAAGCACGATGCCGGCGAGCCCGGCCAGCACACCGCAGATCGCATAGACCCAGTTGGTCAGCGACTTGACCGGTATGCCGGACAGCCTGGCGACCTCGGCGCTGCCGCCGATGGCATAGAGGCTGCGGCCGGTCGCGCGGTAATTCAGGAAGATCGCGAAGATGATGGCCAGCACGATCATCAGCCCGACGGTGACCGACAGGAAGCCGAAATGGCGAATGATCGACAGGCTGGTGAACCAGTCGGGAAAGCCGATGATCTGCGAGCCGTCGGTGATCATGTTGGCGAAACCGCGCGCCACCGACATCATGGCCAGCGTGGCGATGAAGGGCGGCAGCTTGGTGACGGTCACAAGCAGGCCTGAAACCAGACCGCAAAGTCCAGCAACGACAAGTGCCGTGACGATCCCAGCGGGCATGCCGAGATTGAGATAGTCGGGGTGGGCGACAAAACCCATCACCATGGCGGCGAGCGCCAGGACGGAGCCGACGGACAGGTCGATGCCGCCGATCAGGATGACCAGCGTCATGCCGATCGCCATGATGCCGAGCACCGTGACCTGGTCGAGCACGTTGAGGATGTTGCGGACCGTCAGGAACGTGTCGGTGGTCAGCGACAGGGCGAGGCACAGCAGCACCAGCCCGATCAGTGGTCCCATGGTCCCGGCGAACAGGGCAGAAAGCTTCGCGCCCGCCGCGGCCTGCGCACCTGGGCCGGCTTTCAACTCGCTTGCACCGTTGCTCACAGCCATTTTGTCTCCTCCACCAGCAGTTCGGCGATGGGTCGCCGGCTCGCCGTTGTTCACCAGGCACCTCCCTGTGAACAATTTATCTTTGGTATGCAATTTTGTTCAGCTAAACTGTTCATCGGAAAATTGTCAAGGCCCGCGGCATCATTCCGCCCTGGTTTGCGCCAACAGGCGGGTTGCGTTACGGAAGAGCACGAAATGCGGCGTTTCAGGTCCGGTCTCATCCCTGCGAATTCATTCCAACTGCTTGAGCAGGGCAGGACGGCCAAGACAAAGTAAATGTTGACCATTTGGCTTTCATCTCGCGTTGTGGACGTTATCCTGTCGATATCTTAAATCTTGAATCCTGGGCACGCAGAACGATTTCGTGTCGCTTGGTCGGATATGCCATCTGAATGGCATCTAAAGATCCGGACGACCGCGGGAGGGCAAAAAGATGGCGATGATAGAGAATGACAAGGCCTCGCGCTTCCCGGATGTCGAGCTGAAGGCCCGTGCCGCATGGCACTATTATGTCGAGGGTCTGACGCAGGAGAGGATTTCGGAGATCCTCGGCATCGGCCGTATCAAGGTGCATCGCATCCTCTCCGCCGCGCGTGAGGAGGGCGTCGTCCAGTTCCGCATCCGCGACAGCGTCGTCGAATGCATGGTGCTGGAAGAGGCTCTGAAGCAGCGTTTCGGGCTCAGCCAGGCCGTTGTGGTGCCGTCGGCCGCCGACCGGAGCAACGCGCCGCTGATGATCGGCCATGCCGCGGGCGCCTATCTGGCCGACAACGTGAATGGCGGCGATGTCATCGCGCTCGGCTGGGGGCGCACGCTGAAATTCGCCATCAATGAATTGCCGCGGCGGCCGATCGCCAGGACGACGGTGGTCTCCATGCTGGGCGGCCTCACTCACGCTCAGCCGCTCAACCCCACCGAAAGCGCTTGGGAATTCGCCGAAAAGATCGGCGCCGAGTGCTTTTTGCTGCCGGTGCCTGTCTATGCCGACAGGCCGGAGCAGCGTGACGCCTTCATGAGCCAGCGCAGCGTTCAGGACGTCGTCTTCCGTGCGCGCCGGGCAAACATCGCCGTGCTCAGCGTCGGATCGTTTTCCAACGACAGCCCGATCGCCAATTACGGCTTCATCAAGCCCAGCGAACTCGAGGAGCTGCAGGCGGCTGGCGCGGTTGGCGATATTTTATGTCATTTCATCGACGCCGAGGGCCGCCTCGTCGATCATGAGGTCAATCGCCGGGTCTGCGCCTATCCGCTGCAGGACCTGGCGGCCATCCCGGCCATCATCCTGGTTTCGGGAGGGCAGGAAAAGATAGCCATCATGCGGGCGGCGCTCGCCAACACCAAGGTTTCGGTTCTGATCACCGACGAGGATGCGGCCAAGGGCCTGCTCAACCGCTAGATATCGCTGCGCTGTGGATTTAACGACTGTGTTGAAACGAGATTGAGCCCGATCTCAAATACAGCGGCGCAGAATTCTGCTCTGTAGCGATCCTTCCCACCCCCCCTCTGTCCTGCCGGACATCTCCCCCGCAAGGAGGGAGATTGCGCGCTCAGTCGCTTTTGCCAATCTCCAGCGTTGCAGGAGCGGGCGGAGCGTCGAAGCTGCCGATCTCCCCACTTGCGGGGGAGATGGCCGGCAGGCCAGAGGGGGGTGCTGTCCCGCCGACATCTCAAAGGCTGAGTCCGAAAGGTCTCCGACCTGTCAAAATCTCTAAACTTGTCCAACTTCACCAAGCCGCACGTGGATGTCGCGCGTCGCCTGATAGAGGTCGCGGTAGATCGCCTTGCGCGCGCGGTAGCCGGAGATCAGGCCGTCGACGGGATCGACATGCCTGGTGGGGGGCGTGGCCATAGCTTCGGCCGCAATCTCGGGCGAGGCAAACCATCCTATCGCCGAAGCCGCCAGCATGGCGGCGCCGAGTGCTGCGGCTTCGTTGACCGATGAGACGGAGAGCGGCCGCTCGAGCACGCTTGCCATGATCCGCATCAGCAGAGCCGAATTGGTGCCGCCGCCGGCCGCGATCATCGCAGCCGGTTTGCCGCCGGCTTGAGTTTCCATTGCCTCGCTGGCGATGGCCTGCTCGAAGGCGATGCCTTCCAAAACCGCCCGAAAAAGGTGCTTCGGCTCATGATCCAAGGACAGGCCGACAATGGCGCCGCGCGCCGCGCCGTCCCAATATGGACTCATGACGCCAGCCCAGTACGGCATGACAAGCAGTCCCTCGCTGCCGGCGGCAACGTCCACCGCCGCTTTTTCAAGTGCGGCGGCAGACGGCGAACCGGTCGTGCGAACGATCCAGTCGACCAGCTGCATGCCCGAGCGCAACACGGTCTCCAGCATGAATCCCGAGCCGGTCGGCGAGACCAGCGTTCGAAACGCGTCCGATGTCGTGATCCCATGGGAATAGCAGCCGCTGACGACGCCCGAGCCGAGCGAAAGATAGCTTTTGCCTTCGTCGTAGACCCCCATGCCGAGGCCCATCGCCTGGCCGTCGCCGGCGCCGGCGACGACAGGCGTGCCGGCTTTCAGGCCGGTCAGTCGGGCCACGCTTTCAATAAGGCCACCGCAGATCGTGCCGGGCGTGACCAGCTCCGGCAACTGGTCCGGCCGCAGCCCGGCGGCCGCAACGAGCTCAGGGTGCCAGGTGCCATTCTTGACATCGAGCAGCCCGAGCGGATCCGCACTTGCCGTGCTGGTGACCAGATGTCCGGTCAGCCGGTGGACGAAGAAGCCATGCACGTCGACGATTGCGGCTGCGTCGTCGAGCGCTTGCGGCTGGTGTTCGGCAAGCCAGCGAACAGCATAGAGCGCGGGCGTCGGGTCCGGTGGCTTGCCGCTCCAGTCGCGGATCGCCTCGCGGCCGAGTTCGGACGACAGCCTTATAACTTGCGGGCGAGCACGCTCATCCAGCCACAAGATCGCCGGAATGAGCGGCTTGCCGGCATGATCGATCAGCGTGAAAGTCTCGCGCTGGTGAGCGATGGAGATCGCCGCCACGCGCGAAGCGCCCACCGCCTCAGCGACCCGCTTCAATGCACCGAGCAGTGCGGTCCACCAATGTTCGGCATCCTGCTCGAAATGGCCGGGCTTGGGATTTGAAAGCGGATAGGCTTCGCGCGCATGGAACAGCTCCTTGCCGTCGCGCGTGAAAGCGATCGCCTTCACGGCCGTCGTCGAGGCGTCGATCCCGATTACGACATCGTCCATCAGGCGGTTATCCGGTGGAGTCAGGCTTCGTTTGTAACGAACCGCCCGTCCGATTGGTCGAGACGACGGCGGATCTGGGTTATCACCATCGAATCGTCGGGTACACAATTTTCATAGGTGAGGAAGTCGCCGGTCTTGACCGGCTTGACCACCTTGGCGCGCTCGGCGAGGCCGAGCGGCAGGGCGCCGCGGGCGCGCGCGTCCTCCCAGGTCATGGCGAAGCCGCGATAGTCGTTCTCGCCGATCATGCCGAGCGATTGGCCGAGGCCAAGATCGCTCTTGGCAACCGCCACCGCCTCGGCCACCGGATGGTCGAGCGGCTCCATGTCGGCGCGCTTGTAGACCACGGCGCGCGCCGCCGACAGCGGCACTTCGAGGCTGGTCAGGTGATAGGGACGGAAGATCGTGAAATAGGGGCCCTTGCCGACCTTGAGGTCGACCATGCGCTCCAGCACCCGCGGATGCCGGGTCTCGATGATGCAGAACACGCCGGGCGCCACGCCCTTGCCGATCGAATAGTCGACCACGCCCTTGCGATGCAACACGCCGCCATCCTCGCGCGGGCAAAGCACGCTGGCGAGTTCCTCAAGCGTTGCTGTCGGGCCATGCATCCCCGGCACGTCGGGCACCAGGCCGGTGGCATTGGCGATCGCCACCATCTCGATCGCCGTTTTCGAGCCGTCGACGAACTCGACCAGCATGCGCGCATTCATGTTGCGCTCGGCCGCCTCCTTCTCGTAGTCGGCCGGCATGGCATCGATCTTCAGCGGATTGTTCTTGCCCTTGCCGGCGGCGATGATGTTGAAGCCGAGGCTTTTGGCAAAGCCGATGATCTCCAGCGTGCAGGCGGGCTCGTCGCCGGCCGCGCCCGTATAGACGACGCCGGCCTTGCGCGCTTCCTCTTTCAGGAAGCGGCCGATGGTGATGTCGGCCTCGACATTCAGCATGACGATGTGCTTGCCGTTCTTCATCACTTCGAGCGCGAACAGCGTGCCGATGTTGGGATTGCCTGTCGCGTCGATGATGACGTCGATGCGGCCGGCGGATGCCAGCGCATGCAGGTCTTCGGTCACCGCGATCTTGCCGGCCTCGATGGCACGGTCGATCGCCGCCGCATTGCCGGCTTGCACGATGTCGGAGCGGTCGTGGCCGGCGAGAAGTGCTGCGTCGATCGCCGCCTGCGGCCTGACCTCGGAAATGGCGCCGATCCGCATGCCCGGCATCAGCGCAACCTGGACGACGATATCGGTGCCCATCTGCCCGGCGCCGGCAAGCCCGATAGTGATCGGTCCCTGCTTTTCAGCGCGTTGCAAAAGTTCCGCTGCAAATTGCGGATGGGCCATATCGCTTCCTCCAGTTCCTGACGCGTCGCAGCGTCGAGATCATCGTTCTGAACATTCCTATTTCCAAATGAAAAATATTTCAACATGCAATTCGGCAGCCTCCTTCCCAAAATTGTGTGATTTCGATTTTGAGACGCGGCATGCGGCTTGACTGCGCAGCCAGATGGTGCCTGTCACCCAAAAGGTGCGCAGCGGTTGTGGGATAACGGCATGCATAAAAACAAAGGCTTAAAGCGCGTCAATCGCATCCGTTTCAACGCGACGCGCTTTAGGGAGCGGAGAAGGGCGGTGATCTTTAGGATGCAGACGGCGATGACCGAGACGGCATGCTCGGCGCATGCCAGTATCTTAGCTGCCAACCTCGAAGAAAGGCGCGCCGAGCAGGTCGGGAACGACATCGATGCCGAGACCCGGCCCCTCCGGAATGCCCATGCGGCTGCCCGTGACCGGCGGCATGTTCGATGCGGTGCGCACCGTCACCCATTCGTGGAAGGCGATGGCGTGCAGCCGGCGCTCCTCCGGCGTCGACAGCGACAGATGCGCCATCGCTGATGTGTCGATCTCGGCGCCGCCGGTGTCCTCGACGGTGATCATGAAGCCCAGGTCGACCGCAAGATCACGGATCTGGCGCGTCTTGGTGACGCCGCCCAGCCGCGAGATTTTCAGCGTCAGCCCGTCGGCCGCGCCCTTGCGGTGGATGTCGAGCATGTCGTCCAACGAGGCGACGGATTCGTCCAGCACCATCGGCTTGTCGAGCGAGCGGCGCACAGACATGCATTCGTCGATCGTGGTGCAGGGCTGCTCGAACGTGTAGTCGATGGCCCGCGTCGCGTCAGCGAACTGGCGCGCCTGATAGGGCGTCCAGCCGGCATTGGCGTCGCAGAAGATCACCGTGCCTTTCGGCACCGAAGCGGCGACCGCGGTGACGCGCTCGATGTCGTCATGTACGTTGCCGCCGACCTTGACCTGCAGCCGGTGAAACCCGTCCTTGACGATGCGCTCGGCAAGTGCGGCCATGGCGTCGACCGTGCCATGGGTGATGACCTTGTAGAGTTCCGCCGTCTCGCTCTCGCGTCCACCGAGCAGCGTGACCAGCGGCACGTCGGCGGCGCGCGCCGCGAGATCTGAGCACGCCATGTCGAGCGCCGACTTGATGTAGGGATGGCCCTTGAACACCGTGTCCATCAGCCGGCCGATTCTGGCCAAGGCCCGGGGATCGTGGCCGACCAGATGCGGCGCGATTTCTATGATGCCGGCGCGCGTGCCGGCTGCGAAGGCCGGCGAGTAGAAATTGCCGAGCGGCGCCATCTCGCCCCAGCCGGTCAGCCCGCTATCGGAGGTGATGGCGACGATCACCGCGTCGAACGCATCGGCGACACGCCCCTTGGACATGCGATAGGGCCCGTCCACGAAGGGTTGCACGACATGGTAGGCTTTGATGGTTTTGATCTGCACGTGCTTATCCGTTGTTCGCGATGTTCAGATTTGCTGCCGGTTGGCAACGGTCGCCTTGGCGCCTTTTGAAGCTCGCTGTTCGAGGCTGCGCGCATAGGCAAGCAGTTCCTCGAAATCGAGGTCGATATGCTCGCGGGCATGGCGCTGGGCGGCGCGCATGTCGGAGCCCTTCAGCAGCCGCACATAGGTCTCGTGGATGTCTTCGGCAGGCACCGGCTCTTTGCGCGCCCGCTGGTGGAGGGCAAAATACATCTGCAGCCGGCTGGCCAGGCGCTGCCAAGTCTCCAGCAACACCGAATTGTCGGCCCATTCATGGATCAGGCCGTGCAATTGCAGCGCCGTTTCGATCTGGCGGGTGGTGTCGAGGTTGCGCGTCGCCTGCTTCACCGCCTCGTGGCGCCTGTCAAGCTCGTCGAAGAAGCGCTGGTCGCGAAGCCGCCAGGTCAGTTCGATAGCGAACTCATCCAGCACCTTGTTAAGCGAATAGGCATCGTCGATGTCCTTGGCGGTCACGTCGATGACGAAGGTTCCGGCGTAGGGAATGCTGGTCAGGATGCCTTCCTGCACCAGTTCGCGCATCGCTTCGCGTAGTGGCGCGCGGCTCACCCGCATCTGTTCGGCAATCCTGAGCTCGTTGAGTTTTTGCCCCGGTTCCAGCTGGCCGGTCAGGATCGCGCGCCGAAGCAGCGCCACGATCTCGGCGCGCCTTGTCGTATCCGCGATCGGAGCAAAATCCAGCTTCCCCATTCGGCCACTCCATAAGGAACTGAAATCAAGCAGATTGTCGACAATCTAACAAGTAGTTATTTCTGGATTCCGGGCGGAATGTCGGCGACTTCGTTCTCACGCAGCCCGGCCGTAAAAGCCGACTCGTTCCTCGTCGCTGAACATCACGCCTGATTTCTCATAGTAGGAGAACACCGCGATCATGCGCTCGCGTTCGCCTTCGACTGTGGTGACGCGATGCGCGGTGTTCTTGCCACGGAAGACGTTCAGCGTGCCCGGCTTCATGCGCAGTATCTTTGCCTCGGGGTCGCGCCCTTCGAGCAGCCTGGCGACGCCGTCGTAATTGGGATTGTCGTCCGATCGGAGATCGGTGCGGTATTCGAGATCGCCGCCGCGCTGCGCTGCCTGCAACAACAGGGTCGTGGTGAATTCCGAGCGGTCGAAATGCCAGTTCAGCGCCTCGCCGGCGCGGTAGGCCATCACATTGGTGCGCGCCAGCGGGTCCTGCATGACATGCAGCCGCGGCTTTCTCATCGCCGCCGCCAGGAAGCGCAGCAGCGGCTCGTATTCGTAGATGGCGAGCACGAGGCTATCGGGAATCTGGTCGGCGCAGACCGTATGGCTGATGGTCTCGACCTTACGCAGTGCGGGATGGTCGGGAGCGAGTTCCGGGAGATCGGGCTTGAAGTAGATGTTGTGCATGCGCCTGTGCACGTGCGACCGCGTCGCCATGACGGGCTGGATTTCCTGCACCGCCCGTTCGGCCACGCCAGGCCGCAAAAAACCCTCGAGATTGAACATGCCGTCGGCTTCCAGCGCCGCAGCCGAGGTCTCCACGAGGCGCTTCCACTCAGCGCTGCCCTCACGGTCGAGCGGGTACCGCTCCAGATCGAGAATGTCTTTCATCGTCTCATGCTCCAAGGTTCGAGCGTAGAAGACGGCAAAAAAATCTTTCTCTCAACGGCGAAAATTATTAGTCTTCCGCAGGAAAAACTTACGGAAGGTTCATGGAACGGCTCCCCCCGCTGAACGCGATCAAAGCCTTCGAGGTCGCCGCGCGGACTGGTAATTTTACTTTGGCCGCCACCGAACTCGGCGTTTCCTCGGCGGCGGTCAGCCAGCAGATCCGCAATCTCGAGACCTGGTTCGGCAAGCAGCTGTTCGTGCGCAGCGGCAACCGCGTCGCGCTGACCGACGCCGGCCACGCAATCTATCCGCAGACCGCACGCGCCTTGGGCGACATCGCGGCGATCGGTCGGCGCATGCTGGAGGGCGGGCTGAGGACGCGTCTCGTCGTCAGCGTGCCGTTTTCGCTGGCCGAATTGTGGCTGGCGCCCAGGCTGGCCGTTCTTCTCGATGCCTTCCCGCAAATGGCGATCGACGTCCGCGTCGAAGACGATCCCGTCGACCTGATGCGCCAGAACATCGATCTTCGCATCAGCTATGGCGACTATCACTATCCCGGTTTGCGGATGGTCCGCCTCATCCATGACGACGTCCTGCCGGTCTGCGCGCCGGACTTCTGGCAAAGATACGGCAACGATGCATCCAGCCTTGCGGATGTGCACGAGAGCTTGTTCATCCACACCAACTGGGGTCCGAACTATGCCTCGCATCCGACATGGGCGGATTGGTTTTCGGCGTCAGGCGGCAGCCGCGCGCCTGATCCCTCGCATGGACGCCGTGTCGGTCTGTCCAGCTTGGCGATCGTCTCGGCAAGGCTGGGTCTCGGAATTGCGCTTGGCCAGCGGGCCATGGCCCATGGGGACTTGGAAGCCGGGCGCCTAATCGCGCCCTCGTCGGTATCTCTGCGCCTCGGTCATCCCTATTGCGCCTTCATGCCTGCGTCAAAGGCTGAGCGCGCCGATGTTGCCGGGCTCGTCGCGCTGCTTGGAGCAATTCCAGGAAAAGTGCATAGCGGTTTTCCGTCCGGAATTGCGGAAAAACAAACATAGCAAAACGGCGCCCTTGGCGTGGGAGCCGAGGGCGCCGCTGGACCGGACCTGACGGGGGGGTATCAGGTGGCCGGTTTCTGTGGCAGCGGCGAGACCGGCATTCCCGGCCCGATCTTCTGCAGATTGCCTGTTATTACCTGGTCGCCTTCCGACACGCCGCTCGAGATGGCCACCAGATCGCCATTGGTCGGCCCGAGCGAAACGATGCGCTGGTCGACAGTGTTGTCCTTGCCGACGACGTAGAGGTATTTGCCGAGCTGGCTCGATCCCAGAGCCGTCTGCGGCACCATCAGTGCGTCGGGCTGCTGCTTGATGTGCAGCCTGACGCGAACATATTGGCCCGGCAGCAGCGTGAACTTGGCGTTGCCGATCGTCGCCCGTGCGGTGATGGTGCCGGTCGAACGATCGATCGTGTTGTCGATGAAGGTGAGCTGACCTCTCTGGCGCGGTTCCGTATCGCCGGGAAGCAGGACGTCGACATCGATGGGTCCCGCCGCGCGCGCTTCCTCGATCTGCGCCAGATCCGTTTCACTCGGATTGAAAGTGACATAGATCGGGTCGAGCTGCACCAGTGTGTTGAGCACCGTGCCGGCAACACTAACCAGAGTTCCGATAGAGGCCTGGTTACGGCCGACGCGCCCGGCGAACGGCGCCTTGATTTCCGAATAACTCAGATTGAGCTCGGCGGTCCGCACAGCCGCTTGGTTCACGGCGAGCGAGGCCTGGGCCTCGCGCAAGCTGCTGGTGCGCTGGTCGAACGCATCCTTGGCGATGTATCCGCTCTTGGCGAGCTCGGTGCCGCGGCCAAGGTTGGAACGGGCATAGTCAAGCGTTGCTTCGTCGCGCTGGACCTGCGCCTTCGCCTGGTCGAGGGCAGCGTGGAAATCCTCTGGAGCGATCTTGTAGAGAAGGTCGCCCTTCTTGACATCGCTGCCGTCGGGCGCAACCTGCTCCTGCAGATAACCCGGTACGCGCGCTTGCAGCGTGATGCTGCGGATCGGCTCGGTGCGGGCCGCATAGTCGAGATAGATCGGGATCGTTTTCTTGACGACGCTCACCACCGGCACCGGCATGACAAATGCTGCGGGCTCGGGCGCCGCGGGTTCGGGCGTTGCTGCACCTGCCGTGCCGGCGTTGAGGCCGAAATTGCCCATGTCGAGCAAGTGAACGCTCGCCATCGAGATCGCCCCCAGGGCGACGGCCGCTCCCAACGCAATTTTCCATTTACGCATGATCAATTCTCCAATCCTATTCGGCCGCTTCGGCCAATCGCTCGAAAGCGGGTTCCGCAGTGGGTTCAGTCGGCTCGGCAACGGGTTCGCTCTTGCTGCCGCGCTCGCGCAGTTGCTCGATCACCGCATAGAAGACCGGCACGAACACCAGCGACAGGATTGTCGCCGCGACCATGCCGCCAAAGACGGTGGTGCCGATCGACTGGCGGCTCGCTGCACCGGCACCTGTGGAGAACATCAGCGGCAGCACACCGAGGATGAACGCGAAGGCGGTCATCAGGATGGGCCGCAGCCGCAAACGCGCCGCTTCCATTGCCGCGTCGACGATGCTGAGACCTTCCTCGCGCCGGCGCCGGGCAAACTCCACGATCAGAATGGCGTTCTTTGCCGCCAGCCCGATCAGCATGACGAAGCCGATCTGCGAATAGACGTCGATCTGCATGCCGCGCATCAACAAGGCGACGAAGGCACCAAACAGGGCAAGCGGCACCGCGAGCAGAACCATGAAGGGCATGGCCCAGCTCTCATATTGGGCGGCGAGGATCAGGAAGACGAAAACCATGGCGAGACCGAAGACGATCGAGGCGATCGATCCAGCCTTGAGCTCCTGATAGGTGATGCCCGTCCATTCGTAGCCGAAATCCTTCGGCAGCGCCGTGGCAGCGGCACGTTCCATCGCCGCGACCGCCTGGCCGGAGGAGTAACCGGGTGCAGCACCGCCATTGATCAGGGCCGACGCATTGTTGTTGTAATGCGGGACGGTTTCCGGGCCGACGATAGGCACGAGCTTGCCGAGTGTGCTCAACGGCACCATGCCGCCAGAGGCATTGCGCACATAGAGCCGTGAAATGTCGGCAGCACCCGCACGCGCATCCTTGTCGGCCTGGATCGTCACCCGGAAGGTGCGGCCGAACAGGTTGAAGTCGTTCACATAGAGCGAGCCGAGATAGATCTGCAGCGTGTTGAACACGTCAGGCAGGCTGAGGCCGAGCAGCTTCGCCTTGTTACGGTCGAGGTCGTAGTTGAACTGTGGCGTCGAGGTCGAGAACGACGAGAACAATTGCTGCGGGTTGAGCTCGGGCTGCTTGCGCGCCTCGGCGAGCACGGCTTGCGTCGCATCGTTGAGCGCAGCGCTGCCGCGACCGGTCAGATCCTGCACCTGGAATTCGAAGCCGCCGGTCGTGCCGATACCCGGGATCGAAGGCGGATCGAAGCTCAGCGCGAAGGCTTCCGGAAGTTCCATGAGTTTCGAGCGCACGTCGGCGACGAGCTTCGAGGCGCTCTGGTCAGGGCCGCGTTCGTCCCATGGCTTCAGGATGGCGAATTCCACCGCTGAGTTCGACTGGGCTGCGTTGGTTAGGAAGTTCAAACCGCTGATCGAGCCGACGATATCGACGCCGGGGGTGTTCTGCAGGATGGCGCGTGCCTTCCGGGCCACGGCGTCGGTGCGTTCCAGTGACGCCCCATCCGGCAACTGGATGACCACGAAGAAGTAGCCCTGGTCCTCGACCGGAAGGAAGGTCGAGGGCAGGCGCTGCCAGACGAAATAGGTGGCGACAAGCCCGGCCGCGAACAGCCCGAGCATGATCCAGCGCAGGCGGATGAGGAAGCGCACACCATGGGCATAGGCATGCGACAGCCGTTCGAAGCCCGTGTTGAACCAGCGGAACAGCACGAACTGCGTTGCCGGGCGGTGGCGCAGGAAGGCGGCGCTGAGCGCCGGAGTGAGCGTCAGCGAGACGAAGGCGGAGATGCCGAAGGAGATCGCCACCGTCAGCGCAAACTGGTTGTAGAGCCGGCCGGAAACGCCGGGTATGAAGGCGACCGGCACGAACACGGCCATCAGCACGGCGGTCGTGGCGATGATCGGGCCGGTGACCTCGGCCATCGCCGCGCGCGTGGCAGCCAGCGGTTTGAGGCCGGCCTCCAGCTGGCGCTCGACGTTCTCGACGACGACGATCGCATCGTCGACGACGAGGCCTATCGCCAGCACCATGCCGAGCAGGCTGAGCATGTTCAGCGAGAAGCCGAACATGTACATGACGACGAGCGTGGCGACCAGCGACACCGGAATCGCGATCGTCGGGATGATCGTGGTGCGCCAGCTCTGCAGGAAGATGAACACCACCGCGACAACCAGGACCAGCGCCTCGCCGAGCGTGACCAGCACGTCGTGCATCGACGCCGAGACGAAGCGCGTCGTGTCGTAGTGCATGGCGTAGCTCACGCCCTTCGGGAAGCGGCCCGACAGTTCCTGCATCTTGTCCTTGACGCGCTGCTGCAGATCGAGCGCGTTCGAGCCCGGCATCTGGTAGACGGCGAGCACCACGGTCGGGTCTTCGGCGAAGAAGGCCGACGACGAATATTGCAGGGCGCCAAGTTCGATGCGCGCAACGTCACGCAACCGCACCAACGAACCGTTCGCGGCATCGGCGCGCACGACGATGTCGCCGAATTCCTTGGGATCGCTCAGTCGGCCGACCGCGTTGACCTGCATTTCGAAAGCGGTGCCGGCCGGCGCCGGCGACTGCCCGATCTTGCCGGCCGCGACCTGGACATTCTGCTCGGCGATGGCGTTCTGGACATCGACGGCGGTGATGCCGAGATTGGCGAGCTTGTCTGGATCGAGCCATACGCGCATCGAATACCGCCGCTCGCCGAAGATCTGCACGTCGCCGACGCCTGGCAGGCGCTTCAGCGGGTCGACCACTTGCAGGTAGGCGAGGTTGCTGAGCGCGACCGGATCGACGGAGCCGTCGGGCGAGGTGAGGTTGACGATCAGGACGAAATTCGGGTTCTGCTTCTTGATCGTCACGCCGCCCTGGTTGACGATGGCCGGCAGCGAGGACGCCGCCTGCGACACGCGGTTCTGGACGTCGACGGCGGCGGTGCTCAGGGAATAGCCGACCTCGAAGGTGATGGTGATCGTCGACGAGCCGTCATTGGAGCTCGATGACGACATATAGGTCATCCCCTGAACGCCGTTGATCTGCTGTTCGAGCGGCGTCGTGACGGTGTCGGCCACGACCTGCGCACTGGCGCCCGGATAGTTGGCGCTGACCACGACCTGAGGTGGCGTGATGTCTGGAAACTGCGAGACAGGCAGCAGGAAATAGCAGATCGCCCCGGCGAGCACCATGATGATGGCGATCGACGATGCGAAGATCGGTCGGTGGATGAAGAAGTTTACCATGACACGTACGCCTCGCCCGATGCTCTCGCCTCGCCAAAAGCCTTGGCCACTCTGGACAGCCGCCGGCTGCGCCTTTGACCCGAATCTTCCAGAAAACGATGCGGCGCCTTGCGGCCGTACCCTTGCGCATCCGCAAGAGTACGCAGCATCGTCTCGAAAGTGCGCGGGTCGACGCGGTCGGCCTTCATCAGCATCCGGATCATCGGATCCTTAACAACTTCGTCGATCGTCAAATCTTTGCGCTGCGACATCGTAGCGGCTCCTGGCTTGCGATCCGCGGCGCATGCCGCAGATCGGGTGGTCTTCTTGTTCGCGGCCAAAAATCGCCTAGGGCGCAGTTTCATGCCTGGGCCGATTCGGCGGAGGCTATTCACAGGCGCCTGCGAGATTTGACACGAGGCAATTGGGGTGTTACCAGTAAGTAACATCTAGAAGTTACAGACCGGTAACACCCTAGTCAAGAGGTGCGCCGAGGGATTTTTCGGAAACCCCGGAAACCAAGGAGGTTTTGATGGAAGACGGCACTGCGGAACGCATCCGCCCGCGGGATCGCATCCTGGAAACGGCACGGGATATGTTCCACAAGCATGGCATCAAGGGCGTCGGCGTCGACGCGATCACTGAGGCCGCCGGTACCAATAAGATGACGCTCTACCGTCATTTCGAGTCCAAGGACGACCTGGTCATCGAATGCCTGCGGGCGACCGCCTGCAGCGCCAACGCGATGTGGCAGAAATTCGAGGCCGAGCATCCGGGCGACAAGCTTGCGCAGCTGCACGCCTGGGTCCGAATGGCTGCCGATTGCCTGTTGATGGACGGTCGCGGTTGCGACATGGCGAACGCCGCCATCGAGTTGAGCGAGACCGACCATCCGGCCCGTCGGGTGATCAAGGAGCTTAAGCAGGCTCAGCGCGATCGTCTGGTCGGCCTGTGCCGGGATGCCGGCATCGGACAGGCTGAACTTCTTGCAGACACGCTGTCGCTGCTGCTCGAGGGCGCCCGCGTCAGCCTGCAAAGCGTCGGAGCCGAAGGGCCCAGCGCGCAATTCGTCCGCATGGCGGAAGGCCTGATCACCTCTTTCAGGGCCAGATAGTCTCGCAAGCGGCGAAACGATCGGCGGCGTGTTCATTGCGAGCCGCGCCGCCGAATGCTCTTTTGTCCGTTCGGATGTGCCGTCATCGCGCTTCTCCTTGCCGGTCTGTCGCCGCACCACCGGCGCGACCTGTTGCTTGGTGAGGCAGGATAGGACCGATGGCGAATTGGTGAGAGTGACAAGTGTGACGGGATTCCGGCGGATCCGCTGATCGCGGCTGCAACATGCCCTATCGCTCGCCGAACAAGCCGCTGGCGATCGCCGCTAAATGGCCATTCGACGCGCGGACCGATAATCTTGTCCGGTGATGGTCATGACCCCAGCCTTTGCCCAACACCCGGAGCCGGAACAAAAAAGCCCGCTGCCGGGAGGAGGTGGCAGCGGGCTTGATTTCGAATACGGCACGGGAGGAGGTGTGCCGCACTCAGCGTCGGCATCGCATCTGGGAGGAGTAGATGGCCGACACCTGCGAAACTACCGATTGCCCAATGATTCGGCAATAACGAAAGATGCATAGCAGATGTGCAGATTTGCTGTATCAACCAAATCTTAACTATGGGGCAGATTGAACGTCGCCCTTTGCGCGGCGTCACTGCACCGGGACGTTTTCCTTGAAGATCAGGCGCGGTTCGATGAACTTCCGCGTCAAATAGGGCGCCGAGGAAGCGATCGAGCCGAGCAGGCGAATGACCGATTGCTCGGCGATCAGCCGCGCGTTTTGGTCGATGACGACATCAAGCAGATCATCGACGAGATAGCCGCGTGTCGCCCTTGTCAGGTCGTGACAGATGAACACCGGCTTCCTTTGCGGCTTGGCTTCCAGCAGCGCTTTCGCCACGCCAGAGCGTCCAGCGCCGACGCAATAGATGCCGAGCAGCTCCGGCTCGTTGTGCAGCGCCTTCATCGTCGCCCTGTAGCTGATATCAGGCTCATCGTTGATCTCGACGGCACTGGTGACGGTCAGATTGGGGAACTCCTCGCTGAGCACGGACCGAAAGCCCATTTCGCGTTCCTCGTGCCCGCGGTAGGAGCGTGAGCCGACGACCATTGCCAGATGGCCCCGGCGCCCGCCCAGGAAACGTCCCATCAACAGCGCCGCGGTGCGGCCGGCCACACGGTTGTCGATGCCGACATAGGCCGATCGCGGTGCGCCCGGCACGTCCGACACCAGCGTGACCAGGCGGATGCCGGCCTCGACGATCTCTCGCAGGATGTTGCGCGTTCTCGGATGATCGATCGCGATGACGCCAACGCCGTTTGCCCTAAGCGAGAGGTTTTCGACGGCTGCCTGCAACGCGCTCGGCGAGATGCCGGCGAGCTTGTGGATCCGGCAGGAGGCGACGAGCGGCAGGCGCGCCGCATAATCCTCGATATGATTTGCCAGATCCATCATGAAGGCGTTGGAGCCGATCGGCAGGAAGAATTCCAGATGCGCCGGCCGCGAGGGCAGTGTGACCTGATCCACGACCGGCAAATAGCCGAGCTGCTTGGCCGCCTCCATCACCCGCTGCCGGTTGGCCGCGCTGGCACCCGGCCGGTTGTTCAGCACCCGGTCGACCGTGGCGGTCGACAACCCGCAGCTTCTGGCGATGTCCGCAACGGTGGCTTTCATGGTCGCAGTCATAGGAGCTGATGTGATCCCGTGCCAGAGATACGGCGAACCCGGCTTCCAACTGGCCCGCTCAGCCCTGCGATTGCTTCCCCTGGACGATGGCGTCGTGGATCTGCTCGTCGGACATGCCGGTGATGATCCGTTCGACTTCCGCGACGTTGGTGTTCTTCGGATCGATATCGTCGGCGACCACCTTGCCGCGCCGCATGACGACGATGCGGTCGACCACCTGGAAGACGTGGTGGATGTTATGGGCGATGAAGATGCAGGAATGGCCTGAATCGCGGGCGCTGCGCACGAAGCTCAGCACGCCTTGCGTCTCGGCGACGCCCAAATTGTTGGTCGGCTCGTCGAGGATGATGAGGTCGCTGTCGAAATGCATGGCGCGCGCGATCGCCACGGCCTGCCGTTCACCGCCGGAGAGCGAGCCGATCGGCGTCGTCGGCGGGATGTTCTTCGAGATGCCGACCTGCTTGAGCAGATCGCGGGCGACCACGTTCATCGCCTCCTGGTCCATGCGGTTGAGGAAACGCGGCGGCTTGATCGGCTCGCGCCCGAGAAACAGATTGCGCGCGATCGACAATTGCGTGACCAGCGCCGAGTCCTGGTAGATCGTCTCGATGCCGTGGGCGATGGCGTCGCTGGTGCTGCGGAAGTCTACCTTCTTGCCGCGGATGAAGATGTCGCCGCTGGTCAGCGGAACCGCACCCGACAGCACCTTGATCAGCGTCGATTTGCCGGCACCATTGTCGCCGAGCAGACCGACGATCTCCCTTTCATTGACATGGAAATTGGCGTCGACGAGCGCCTGCACGCGCCCGTAGGACTTGCGGATGTTTTCCATGCGGACAAGCGGTTCAGCCATGGTTCAAGTCCCCGCCTGATGCCGGCGTTCCAGCCATGAATGGAGCGCCATCATGCCGAGGATGATCGCGCCGATGAAGATGTTGTAGGCAAGGCCCGGCACGCCGATCAGCACGATGCCGTTGCGCATGACGCGCAGGATCAGGATGCCGAGCACGGTGCCGATGATGGTGCCGCGTCCGCCGGTCAGCGCCGTGCCGCCGATCACCACCATGGCGATGACTTCGAGCTCGTAGCCAGTACCGCTGTTGGGATTGGCGGCGGAGGTGCGCAGCGAGCTGATGACGCCGGCAAGCGAAGCCATGATCGATGACAGGATGAACAGGCCGATCTTGACGCCGCTGACGTTGACACCACGAGCCTTCGCCGCGTTGGGGTTGCCGCCGGCCGCCTGGATCCAGTTGCCGGTCCGGCTCTGCGTCAGCACGTAGCCGAGCGCGATCGCGGCTGCGATGAACCAGAACAGCGACATGTAGATGCGGAACGGTCCTATGAAGAAATCGCCGACCAGCGCCTCGGCGAGCCAGCTGCCTTCGGCGCTCCAGGTGCGCTGCGGAAATCCGTTGGTGACGAACAGGGCGGTGCCGCGCACCACCAGCAGCATGCCGAGCGTCACCAGGAAGGACGGTATCTTGAGCTGCGTCACGAACCAGCCATTGACCAGGCCGATGAAGGCGGCAACCAGCAAGGCCACGACGAAGCCGGCTTCCAGCGAGGTGAGGCCGCTGTTGAAGAGTGTCCACATCAAGACAGGCGAGAAGCCGAACAGCGATCCGACCGAGAGGTCGAATTCGCCCGATGTCATCAACAGCGTCATCGCCAGCGCGATCAGGCCGAGCTCGACCGTGAAGGCCAATATGTTGCTGATGTTCTGCGGCGACAGGAAGTCGTGGTTGAACCCCCAGAACACGGCGAGTTCGACCACAAGCAGCACGAAGGGCCCGAATTCCGGCCTGGCGATCGAGCGTTGGATGATGGAACTATTTTCCACGTTGGACCCGCGACATGGTTGGAACTGGCCAAGCCTGGCGCCGCATAAAGCGGTTCGAGGTTCGGCGGAATGATGGGGATGACCGCGGCAGGCACCGCCGCGACCATCCCGATCGCGGTGTTATTTCCCCGACAGGATGTCGTCGTAGACCTGCGCAGTGTCCTTTTCGTAGAGCGCGCCGGTGATCACGTCGAACCCGGGCGGGATGCCGCTGGCGGCCATGTTGGCGAGCGAAAGTGCCACATAGCTGGTCGCCTGCGGATCCTGCCACTGCCCGGCATTGACGTAGCCGGTCAGTACCTCCTGGGTGGTATCGAGCGAGTTGCCCCAGCCGACGACCGGGATTTCGCCGGGCTTGATGCCGGCCTGGTCGAACACCCGCTTGATCGAGCCGGTCACCAGATCGCCGAGGCCGATGATCGCCTTGACCTTGGCCCTGTTGGCGGTGAGGTAGTCGACCATGCGGTTGATCGCTTCGGCTTGATCGAGCGTGGCTTCGGTGATCTCATAGGTGATGCCGAGCGGCTCGAAGACGCTCTTGATGCCTTCTTCTTCCTGGACGCCATAGGTGGCGCCCGGGATTTCGACCGGCATCCAGACGAAATCGCCCTTCTTCACCAGGCCCTTGTCGACCAGATACTGCGCCCAGTTCTTGCCGAAGGTGACGTTGTCGCCGCCGACATAGGCGTTGAAGTCCGCCTTCGGATCGGGCGTGTTGAAGTTGATGATCGGGATGTTTGCCGCCCGTGCTTCCTTGGCGAGCTCGATAAGGCTGCCCGGGTCGGGGCTGGTGGTGGCGATGCCGTCGGCCTTGGCGGCGATGGCCGCGCGAACCGCCTCCTGCTGGGATGCCACGTCGCCATTGTGGAACGAGGTGTTGACGGTGTTGCCGGTGTCTGCAGCCCATTGCTTGGCGCCGGCGAGGAAGTAGGTCCAGACCGGATCGGCCGGGCCGCCATGCGAAATCCAGTAGAAGGTCTTGGCCTGCGCCGCCGCCGGAATGGCCAGCGCCACGATCAAGCCGAATACAAATAGTCGTAGCCTTGTCAGCATTTGATTTCCTCCCATTTTGAAAACTGCTTCCCTCCGACGACGATCACGGCAAACCCTGATCGTATTCTTGCCAGCGCCGATCTGGATGCATCAGAGCATCCGCTTTTTCGGTCGATGGCAAGCCTCCATTTGCCAGTGGTAGTTGGCGCGCGACAATGCGCCATCACCCGTCCCATCAGATTGCATCAGTTTGGCTGATATTTTCCAGGCAGGCGGATCAGGCCGAGACTTCTCTCCGTCGCAGTCGGGGGCGGAACCTAGATAAGATCGGCCTTGGCGAGATCGCGCATCAGATGGCTGGCGCCATAGGTCCAGTGGGGACAGTCGGGCGACAGCCGCACCCGGTTGACCAGGGCGCCGAATTTCTCCGACGAGATGGTGACGATGTCGCCGACCTTGTGCGTAAAGCCCTTGCCCTTTTCGCCGCGATCCTTCGATGGCACGAACATGGTGCCGAGATAGAGCGCCAACCCGTCCGGGTATTGGTGATGCGGACCCATGGCGGCAGCGACCAGCTCTTCAGGCGAGCGGCTGATCTCGGCCATCGAGCTTGCACCTTCCAGCGAGAAACCGTCCTCGCCCTCGACCTTCAGGCGCACGGTGGCCTGCTTCACATCATCGATGGAAAAGCTATCGTCGAACAGCCGGATGAACGGACCAAGTGCTGCCGAGGCGTTGTTGTCCTTGGCCTTACCGAGCAACAGCGCCGAGCGCCCTTCGACGTCGCGCAGATTGACATCGTTGCCGAGCGTCGCGCCGACGATCCTGCCGCTGCTGGCGGCGATCATGGCGATCTCCGGCTCCGGATTGTTCCAGGTAGACACCGGATGCAGGCCGACATCGGCGCCGAAGCCGACCGACGCCATCGGCTGGCATTTGGTGAAGATCTCGGCATCGGGGCCGATGCCCACTTCCAGATATTGCGACCAGGCGCCGCGCTGGATGAGCTTGGCCTTGATCTCCATCGCCTCCGGCGAGCCTGGCTTGAGCTTCGACAGATCGTGACCGATCAGCCCGGCAATGTCGGCGCGAATGGCGTCGGCTTTTTCCGCCGAGCCGCGCGCCTGCTCCTCGATGACCCGTTCGAGCAGGCTGACGACGAAGGTGACACCAGACGCCTTGACGGCGTGCAGGTCGACCGGGGAAAGCAGGTATGGTTTTTGCGGATCGCGCGTGGCCTGGAAACTGTTGGCGGCGATTGCGTCAAGCGACCCGATTGGTTCGCCCCCGGCAGCGTGGACGTAGCCTGCCGGATCCGGCATCTCGCAGACGTCGCGCACGGTTGGTGCCATGCTCGACGTGATGTCGAAGACAGTGCCGTCGCGCACCGTGACCACCAGCGGATGGGACCTATCGCTTGTCCGGGCGCGGCCGATGAAGAGGCCCTCGTCGGGCAGGAGAGTGGTGTTCGTCATGGCTGCGGTCCTCTGCTGTCTTGTTCTGCTGTGACGGTCGTCACTGCCGGACCAATGGTTCATCAAAAGCCTGGCCCGCGGCGGCGGCACTTTCAACAAATTCCCGCCAAAGGTCTATCCCGTTCCTCGCGGTCGAGCCATCCGCTGTATTTCGCATCGCCGGACGTCATCCATTTCAATCCGCTGATGCCGAGATCAAAACGCTCTTTCAAAATCATGAAATCGTCACTAGGATTTTCATTTGACGAAACCCATTTCAGGTGACCTTTGCCCGTGCCGTTTTCCGATCCGATCTGGCAGAAGCCGCCGGCGGCCCCTGCGTTCCAGTCGCTTTTTCCCGGCGGGCAACGTGTCGATGTCGTTATCGTCGGTGGCGGGATCCTCGGTCTGTCAACCGCCTTGCATGCAGCCCGGCTCGGGCTTGCCGTGCAGGTGCTGGAAGCCGGCGAGATCGGCCAGGGCGCATCGGGCCTGAATGGCGGCCAGGTGATCCCCGGCCTTAAATATGATCCGGAATGGCTGCTGGAGCATTTTGGCCCCGACCGCGGCGAGATCCTCGTCAATTTTGCCGCCTCGACGGCGGACGCCGTCTTCGAATTGATCCGCGACGAGAAACTGGCGGTGCCGTTCGTTCGCAACGGCTGGATCCAGGCAGCGCACACCGAGACGGCGCTGAAGGCGGCGGCGAACAGGGACCGGCAGTGGCAGGCCCGCGGCGCCGATGTCCGGCTTCTGAGCCAGACCGAGATCGCTGCGTTGACTGGCGCGCAGGGCTATCTCGGCGGCTGGCTCGACCGCCGCGCCGGCGTTATTGATCCGCTTGCCTACACGTCGGAGCTGGCACGGATCGCCTCGGCCGCGGGCGTGAAGATCGCCGAGCGCCAGAAGGTGATACGGCTCGACAAGAACGCCGGCCTGTGGCGCATCTCGACGGAAGGCGGCGCCGAATTGCAGGCCAAAGCGGTCATTCTGGCGACGAACGCCTATACCGGGGATTTGCTCCCCGGTCTCGCCGAGACAATCGTTCCGCTGCACTCCTTCCAGATCGCGACAGCGCCGCTGTCGCCCGATCTGGCAGCCGGGATTCTGCCGGAGGGGCAAGCAGTGTCGGACTCGCGCCGCATCCTCGTTTATTACCGCAAGAGTGCCGACGGCCGGCTGGTGCTTGGCGGGCGCGGCCGGATGGCGCTGCCGACCAGCGAAGGTGACTGGGCGCATCTCGAGCGCGCGCTGCTCCGGCTCTATCCGGTGCTATCCGGCGTTGCCGTCGAAAAGCGCTGGTTTGGTCGGGTGGCGATGACGCCGGATCACCTCCCGCATATCCACGAGCCTGAGCAGGGCCTGATGGCCGTGGTCGGTTGCCAGGGCCGTGGGGTCGGCCTGATGACCGCGCTTGGCGAGCGCATCGCTGGCTATCTGGCGAGCGGTGATGCCAGGCAATTGCCGTTCCCGGTCTCTCCGATCCGGCCGATCCCGTTGCACGCCTTTCGGCAGGCCGGCGTTGCCGCGACGATCGCCTGGTCTCGTATGCTGGATGCATTCGAGCGCTGATTTCATGCCGGCGCAGGAATCAGCTTGACAGTTTCATGATTATGAAAAAGCCTTAGGCGATTTCAAAATCCCGATAGGGCAAGACGATGTCGACCATCGTTGCGACGCAGCCGCCGCCGGAATCCCGGTTTTCTCCGGGTTTCCGCTTGGCCATGCTGCTGCCGGGCGGACTGGTCACCTTCTTCCTGATCCTGTTTGCCCTCGGCCTCGTGCTTTTCCTCGCCTTTCGCGGCAATGACGGTTCGCTGCTGGGCGCCGGTTTCACCCTTGCGAATTTCGTCACGGTAGTGTCCGACCCGCTGTATTGGACGGTGACGCTGCGCTCGCTGACCATCGCCGGTCTGGTGACGCTGGCAACGGTCGTCACCGCCTATCCGGTCGCTTATTATCTTGCCTTCCACGCCGGCCGGCGGCGCGGCCTGCTGTTGTTTCTGGTGACGTTGCCGTTCTGGACCAGCTATCTTCTGCGCGTCTTCGCCTGGAAGATCGTGCTGGCCTATAATGGCGTGCTGAACTCGGCGCTGATCGAAAGCGGCATCTGGTCCGAGCCGACATTGGCGTTTCTCAACACGCCGGCGGCCGTCGTCGTCACGCTGGCTCACGCCTATGCGCCATTCGCCATCCTGCCCATCTACGTGGCGCTGGATACGATCCCCAAATCGCTGCTCGAAGCTGCCTCCGATCTCGGCGCCAGGCCGTTTACCAGCTTCCGCCGCGTCGTGCTGCCGAACTCGATGCCGGGGGTGCTGGCGGCGGCCCTCGTCGTCTTCGTGCCGACGGTTGGCGACTATGTGACCCCGGCGCTGGTCGGCGGTCCTGCCAGCACCATGATCGGCACGCTGATCCAGGCCCAGTTCGGCAAGGCCAATGACTGGCCATTCGGCGCAGCGCTCGCCGTCGCCGTCATGCTGGTCATCCTCGCCGTGGTGCTGGTCGTGCGTTTCGCCGACCGCAGGTTTGGCAGCCGGACATGAGCGCGGCGCGCATAGACGCAAAGAAAGGTGGGAGTTGGCTCGGCGCCTACGTGCTTGTCTATCTGGTATTCCTCTATTTGCCGGTATCGCTGATCCCGCTTTTCTCCTTCAACGATTCGATCCAGGCGGCGTTTCCGCTGCAAGGCTTCACGTTTGAATGGTACGCGACGCTGTTTGGCAATTCGGCGCTGTCCGGCGCCCTTGCCAACAGCCTCGTCATCGGTGCGATTGCCGCCACCGGCGCGACGCTTTGCGGCATCACCGTGTCCTATATGGACCTCTACGGCCGCTCGCCGCTTGCCCTCACGATCAGCGCCATCGCGCGGCTGCCGATCCTGATCCCCGGCGTCATCGTCGGTATCTCGCTGCTGATCCTGGTCAATCTCATCGGCTTCGGTCCGTCGCGCATCGCCATCGTCCTCGGCCACATTTTGGTGGCGCTGCCGACGACGGTGGTGATCATGAAAAGCCGCTTCGCCGCTATCCCGAAGACGATCCGCGAGGCCGCGCTCGATCTCGGCGCTTCCGACTGGACGACATTCAGGCGGGTCATGCTGCCGCTCAGCCTGCCCGCCATTGTGTCGGCGTTCATGTTGGCCTTCCTGACCTCCTTCGACGAGTTCATCGTCGCCTTCTTCCTGGCCGGCACCGAGCCGACGCTGCCGCTTTATATCTGGAGCCAGCTGCGATTCCCGAAGTCGCTGCCGACCGTCATGGCGCTGGGCACGGCAATCCTGGCCCTGTCCTTCGTCATCGCGGCAATGGCCGAAATCCTGCGCCATCGTGGGCTCGCCGCCGCTCAGCGGCCGGTGCCCGCCGACCTGTCCAAACCAGAAGAAACCGAAAGAGGAGAACTGCAATGGCATTCGACCTGAAATCGATAAATCGCAAGACAGTCCAAGCCGGATTGGCCGCCTTCGCGCTGGCGCTTTCGTCGACCGTCGCGTTTGCGGCCGACAAGCTGCAATATTTCACCTGGTCGGGCTACGAACTGCCCGACTTCAACAAGAGCTTCCTCGTCGCACACCCCGATGGCGTGGAAGCCTCGATGTTCGGCGACGACGATGATGCCTTCACCAAGGTCAAGGCCGGTTTCCGCCCTGATGTCGCGCATCCCTGCTACGACAAGGTGGCGCGCTGGAACAAGGAAGGCCTGCTGCAGCCGATCGACACCAAGCGCATCAAGAACTGGGATTCGATTTTTCCGGTCTTCAGGAACCTGCCCGACCTGCAGGCCGGCGACGGCAAGGTCTGGATGGTGCCGTGGGACTGGGGCAACACCTCGATCCTCTACCGCACCGATCTCGTGAAGAACCCGGAACCGAGCTGGAACTTGCTGTGGGACAAGCAATATGCCGGGCGCATGGCGACGATCGACGCCGTCCACGACACGCCCGTGGTGGCGGCCCTTCTCGCCGGCGTCAATCCATTCGACATGACGCCGGAACAGATGGACAAGGTGGCGGAAAAGCTGCGCGAGCAGCGCCCGCTGCTCTCTAACTACACCACCGACATGACCTCGGTCGAACAGGCACTGGCCAGCGGCCAGCTGGTCGCCGCCATGACCTGGAATGCGTCAGCCACCTCGCTCAAGAAGCAGGGCGTTCCGGTCGAGTTCATGAAGCCGAAGGAAGGAATGCTGACCTGGTCGTGCGGCTTCGTCATGCTCAAGGATGCCAAGAACGTCGATCTCGCCTATGACTTCATCAACAGCCGGCTGGAGACGGATTCGGGAAAATACCTGATCCAGGCTTATGGCTACGGCAGTTCGACCAGCTCGGCCTTCGCTGCGGTGCCGAAGGAAGAACTGGAGAAACTGCAGCTGCCGTCCGATCCGGAAGTGATGCTGAAGACCACCGTCTTCACCGGGCCGATGAAACAGAATGACGAACTCGCCAAGATGTTTGAGAAGGTCAAGGCAGGCGGCTGAGTCTCGCCTTCCCTTCTCCCCTTGTGGGAGAAGGTGGATTGGCGCGCAGCGCCAAGACGGTTGGGGGGTGCTGGCCGGAGCGCCGTTGGTGCCAAGCTGGAACACCCCTCATCCGACCGAGCTTCGCTCGGCCACCTTCTCCCACAGGGGGAGAAGGGAAAGCCGCCGTGCCGTAAACGAGGACGAACAGATGGACATACGAAACGAAACCGCTGAAAAGCCGAAGGACGACGCCGATGTGCGGGTCGGCCGGCGCGTGCGGGCGCTCAGGCTGGGACGCAATCTTTCGCTGGCCGAGCTTGCCGCCAAGGCCGGCGTTTCGATCGGTGCGCTCAGCCAGATCGAGCGCGGCCTGTCCTCGCTTCGCGTCAAGGTGATCTGGCCGCTTGCCGCCGCGCTCGACATCGAGCCGTCGGCGCTGATCGCCGACGGCAACGATGCCGGCAACGACCTCTATTGCGTGCGCGCCAACAGCCGTCGGCAAATCCCGGTGAAATCGGAAGGCATTGCCAAGGCGCTGCTGTCGCCGCCGGCCGCCACGCTCACCGGCATGCTGGTGACGGTGGAAGCCGGCGGCGGCACCGCCGAGGCCTATGCGCACGCCGGCCACGAATTCGGGTTCGTCATGGCGGGCGAGGTCGAGCTGGTGGTCGATTCCACCACCTATGGGCTGAAGGTCGGCGACAGCTTCGCCTTCAAGAGCACCTTGCTGCATGCCTTCCGCAATCCGGGCGTCGAGCGCTGCCAGATTCTCTGGGTCAACACGACCAAGCCGTCCGAGGTTCGCGATGGCGCCTGATCCTCTCGTCCGGCTGGATGCGGTGTCGAAAATGTTCCCCGGCGGCATCGTCGGTCTCGACACCATCGATCTCGACATTGCCCGCGGCGAGTTCCTGACGTTGCTCGGACCCTCCGGCTGCGGCAAGACCACCAGCCTGCGGGTGATCGCTGGTTTCGAAAGCCCGTCGAGCGGGCGGGTGCTGCTCGAAGGCCGTGACATCACGGCACTCAGGCCGTTTGACCGGCCGGTCAACACCGTGTTCCAGGACTATGCGCTGTTTCCGCACATGGACGTCGCCGAAAATGTCGGCTTCGGCCTGTCGCTGCGCAAGCTTTCCGGGGCAGAACAGGCAAAGCGCGTCGGCGAAGCGCTCGACATGGTTGGCCTTGCCGAAAAGCTCGGCGCCCGCGTGTCCGAATTGTCGGGCGGCCAGCGCCAGCGCGTCGCGCTTGCCCGTGCCATCGTCTGCGAACCGCGTGTGCTGTTGCTCGACGAGCCGCTATCGGCGCTCGACGCGCATCTGCGCGAACAGATGCAGGTCGAGCTGAAGCGGCTGCAGTCGCGGCTTGGCACCACTTTCGTCATGGTCACCCACGACCAGACCGAGGCGCTGTCGATCTCCGACCGCATCGTCGTCATGAACAAGGGCCGTATCGAGCAGATCGCACCGCCGGCAGCGCTCTACGACCGGCCCGCCACCAAATTCGTCGCCAGTTTCATCGGCACGATGAACCTGCTGCAGTCGCGCTTTGTCGGCCATGACGGCGATCGGTTGCATTTCAACGCCGGCGCCTTGCCGCTGGAAGCCACGTCGGAAACCGGCGAAGCACCGGGTGAAGGCGCGGTGCGAACCATCGGCGTGCGTCCGGAGGATCTTTTGGCAGCAACCGAAGCGGCGACCGGCACCGCGCCGGCGCGGGTGAGCAGCATCGTCTTTCACGGCCGCACCTTGCGCCTGCACGCCGAATTGGGGCAGGGGATACCGGTGGTTATCGACGCGCCACGCCGGGCGGAAGGTTTTCAATTCAGCGTCGGCGACGTGGCGCATATCAGCCTGCGCCGTGGCGCTAACTGCCCTATGCTACCCAGCTAATCTGTTCCCTATCTTTTCCAGAAAACCGGAGCATTACCCGATGAGCAATCATCTGAACTTCTTTATCGACGGAAAATGGGTCGCGCCCGTGGTGCCGGCAACGCTGGATGTGATCGACCCGTCTACTGAAGAGGCCTACACGAAAATCTCCGTCGGCTCGAAGGCCGATGTGGATCGCGCCGTGGCAGCGGCCAAGGCGGCCTTTCCGGCCTTTTCCCAAACCAGCAAGGCCGAGCGTCTGAAGCTGCTGAAGCGCATCCTCGAGGTCTACAACGAGCGCTACGAGGATATCGCGCAAGCTGTCTCCCAGGAGATGGGCGCGCCGATCACCTGGGCGCGCGAGGCGCAGGCCTGGGCAGGCAGGGCGCATATGGAATCCACCATCAAAGCGCTGGAGGATTACGAATTCAGCGAGAAGCGCGGCGGCACCATGGTGGTCAAGGAGCCGATCGGCGTCTGCGCGCTGATCACGCCATGGAACTGGCCGCTCAACCAGATCGTCTGCAAGGTGGCGCCGGCGATCGCCGCCGGCTGCACGGTCGTGCTGAAGCCTTCCGAGATCGCGCCGATCAGCGGCGTCATCTTTTCGGAAGTGATGGAGGCGGCAGGCACGCCGAAGGGGGTCTACAACATGGTCAACGGCACCGGTCCCGACGTCGGGCAGGTCATGGCCGGCCATCCCGATGTCGACATGGTTTCCTTCACTGGCTCGACCCGGGCCGGCATCATCGTCGCCAAGACGGCGGCCGAGACCGTCAAGCGCGTGGCGCAGGAGCTCGGCGGCAAATCGGCCAACATCGTGCTTCCCGACGCCGACTTCGAGGCGGCCGTGCGCCAGGGCGTCAACGCCTGTTTCGGCAATAGCGGCCAGTCGTGCGACGCGCCGACGCGCATGCTGGTGCCGGCGGCCCGCCACGACGAGGCGCTGACGATCGCCAAGAAAGCGGCCGAAGCGCACAAGGTCGGTGATCCGCGCTCGGAAGAGACCAAGCTCGGTCCGGTGGTCAGTAACATCCAGTTCGACAAGATCCAGCGGCTGATCGAGGCCGGCATCGCCGAGGGTGCTACGCTGGTCACCGGCGGTCCCGGCCGGCCGGAGCACCTCAACCGCGGCTACTATGTCAGGCCGACCGTCTTCGGTCACGTCACGCCGGGCATGACCATCGAGAAGGAGGAGATTTTTGGGCCGGTGCTTTCGGTCATCTCCTATGATGACGACGACGACGCGGTGAAGATCGCCAACGACACTGTTTATGGCCTCGCCGCCTATGTGCAATCCGGGGATATCGATCACGCGCGAAAAGTCGCCGGCCGCCTGCGCGCCGGACAGGTCTCGATCAACTATCCGGAATGGGATACGTTCGCGCCCTTCGGCGGCTACAAGCAATCCGGCAACGGCCGCGAATATGCCGACTGGGCGATCCATGATTTCCTCGAGATCAAGGGCATCATCGGCTACGGCGCCTAGCGCATGACCCGAACAGCGCCGCGCGTTTAAGAAGGACGCGCGGCGCTGTAGCGTGGCCAATCCAAGCTATTCGGCGGCTTCGCGGACAGGGATCAGGCGCCGCTCGACCTGTTGGAGATGCAGGCGCATCGCCGCGGCCGCGCCGCCAAGGTCGCGTTCGGCGATCGCCTCGACGATCCGTTCATGGTCGGCAAAGCTGTGATGGTCCGCCGGAGGACGGGCGCCATCTGAACGAAGACGTCCCCAGACCACGGTTCGGCGCACCGCGTTCAGGACGTCGAACAGGCCGAGCAGCACATTGTTGCGGCTCGCCTGCGCAATCTGGCGGTGGAGCAGATTGTCGATGTTCTCATATTGCCGCCATGTGACGGCTTCCCGCGTCTGCACCAGCGATTGCCGCATCGATGCGATATCCGAAAGCGTGGCGTGCAGCGCCGCTTCGCGCGCAATCTCGGGCTCAATGATGAGACGCGCGCGCATCACGTCGGCCGGATTCGTGCGCCCGGCGATTTCCGAAATCCCAATCGTCTCCTCGACCGGTCCACTGCCGACGAAGGTGCCCCTGCCGACGTGACGCCAGATGCGGCCGTCTTTCTCGAGCACCGCCAGCGCCTTGCGCAGATCGCCGCGCGATACGCCGAGGCTCTCGGACAGTTCCCGCTCGGCAGGCAGCCGAGTCTCGCCGGCATGGTCCATCTGGGCAAGATAGGCCTGAAGCTGAACCAGGGCGGCGTGGCCGCCATTTCCGGGATCGTCCATCAATTTAACCAATTCGCATAAGATTTCCCTTTGTTGGTGTTAAAACGATTAGCGCAAACCGTCAACTGCCGAGTTTTCTGGGCGAACGTGTCCGACACGCCGCAGTTTCTCCTTGACCAATCCGGTCTGTGGCCTTAACCAATTAAGGTAATGGTTACAAGAAACGGGAGGAATGACAATGGCCAGCATGACCAGACGTACCATCCTTGCCACCGCTTTTGCCGCGGCCCTGGCATGGGCACTGCCCCTGTCGGCCGCAAATGCGGGCGACATGCGCATCGCATTCGGCGACCTTCCCGGTATAGAATCCATCCAGACACTCGCCGCGATAGAGCGCGCCAAGGAACGCGGCGTGAATGTCGAGCTCATCGTTCTCAATGACGAGGATCTGGCTGCCCAGGCCATTGTCGGCGGCCAGGCCGATGTCGGCATCGGCGCGCCCTATACTCTGATCCAGAAGGTGGGCGTGCCGATTCGCATCTTTGCGCAGATATCGACGCTGCGCTTCTTTCCCGTCGTCAACAGCGAATTCTACAAGGAATGGAAGGATCTCGACGGGCAGGAAGTCGCCGTTCAGGCGCGCGGCTCTGGCACCGAGGCCGTCATGCTCCTGATGGCGAAAAATCACGGCATCAAGCTCGGCAACATCAGCTATGTCCCGGGTTCCGAGGTTCGCCGCAATGCGCTGCTCCAGGGAACCATCAAGGCGTCGATCGTCGACGCCGCCAACAGGCGCGCGCTCGAGGCCGAAGCCCCCGGAAAGTTCATCGTCTTGCCGGTCGAGGATCTCGGCGCCTCGGACGAAGCGCTTTTCGCGACCGCAGACTATCTGAAGAACAACGCCGCCGACGTCGACATCCTGGTCGAGGAATTGATGAAGACCGCGCGCGAGATAACCGCGAACCCGGCGGTGGCGGTCGAGCTCCGCAACAAGTACAAATTGCTGCCGGATCTCGGCGCGGAAGCGGATAGCGAAATCACCGAATACTACAAGGAAACCGCGGAAGCCGGCAGCCTTGCGCTGAATGGCGGCGGCGCGGATGCGGCCGCAGACGACTTCGCCTTCTTCAGCCTTGCCGGCCAGATCGAAGGCGATCCCGCGAGCCTCAAGGTCGAGGACTTCTGGGATGTCTCGGCACTCGACCGCGCTGTCGCCAAGCTCGGCAAGAAATAGGCGGCCTGCCGGATGGCCGTAAGCATCAGAACCGACGGCGAGGCTGCCGGCCTCGCTCCCCTTTCCAATCGCAGCACCACGGGCGCATCGTGGGACCAGCCGATCCTGCTCAGGCTCGTGTCGATCGCCCTGTTCGCAGGAATTTGGGAGGTGGCCGGCCGCATTCCCGTCAGCTTCGCCTTCCCAACTTTTTCCGACACGATCGTCGCGTTTTTCGGATTGCTCGCCGATGGCAGCCTGGCAACTGCCTACCTCTCGACGCTGCAGCCGCTGGTGCTCGGCGTTGTCTTGTCGGCGTTCCTGGGTGTCGGTCTCGGCACGATCTGTGGTCTATGGCGCACCGGCGAATGGCTGCTAATCCCCGTGTTCATCGTGCTTCAGGCTGCACCCGTCGCCGCCTTCATTCCAATGGTCACCTTCGTCTACGGGATCGGCATGACCGCCAAGACGCTCGCCGTCATGATCCTGGCGCTGCCGGTCATCGTGCTCAACACCTACAAGGCCGTGCGCAACGTCAACGAGTCGTTGCTGGCCATGTGCCGATCGTTCATGGGCACACGCTGGCAGACCGTCGCCAAGATCATTCTTCCGGACGCCAGCCCGGTGATCTTTGCCGGCTTGCGCCTCGGCGTCGCTGCCGGGTTCGTCGGCGTGGTGCTCGCCGAGCTGCTGATCACCCCGACCGGCATCGGCGACCTCATCACCTTCCACCGCTCGCGCGCAGATTACGCCGAGATGTACGCAACAATTGCCTCGATCATCGCGCTTTCCACCCTGACGCTCGTCTTTCTGCAGTGGGTGGAAGTCCGTGTTTTCAGGCCCGAGAGTAGAGGTGCTTAACATGGGCGCGACCGCATTGCGAAATGGACCGTCACCGGTTCCCGCACCGATCGATTCAATCGTGGAAGTGAGAGGAATCTCCAAGACCTACGGCAATGTCGAGGCGTTGCGCGGCATCGATCTCGACTTTCCCAGGGGCAAGCTGACCAGCCTTCTCGGACCCAGCGGTTGCGGAAAGACGACGCTGTTGAAGATCATAGCCGGGCTGATACGGGCTGATGGCGGCACCGTCGCGATCAACGGCAAGCGCGTCAGCGCCCCAGGCCCCGAACGCGCTTTCGTGTTCCAGGATTTTGCGCTGATGCCTTGGGCGACCGTGACACGCAACGTGGCCTTCGGGCTGGAATTGCGCGGCACGAACAAGGCCGAGCGCGAGGACATCGCCCGCCACTATATCGCCGAGGTGGGGCTCGCCGGCTTCGAGGACAAATATCCGCACGAGCTGTCGGGCGGCATGCGCCAGCGCGTCGGCCTGGCGCGGGCTTTATCGGTCGATGCCGATGTCCTGCTGCTCGATGAGCCGTTTTCGGCGGTCGACGAGCAGAACCGGCGGAAGTTCCAGGAAGATCTGATCCGGCTGCGCACCAACCAGAACAAGACCTTCATCTTCGTGACGCATTCGATCGAGGAGGCGGTCTACATCTCCGACCGGATCGTGTTGCTGTCACCGAGGCCCGGTCGGGTTTCGCAGATCATCGAGCCGGAAATCGATCGCTCCGGCGATCCGGAGCGCATTCATCGCGACAGGCACTATCTCGATACGGTCGATGAGATCTGGCAGGGGCTGAAGCAATATGTGGAATGATCGGCCATGACCCTGTTTGGCTACCGTGTACCAATGATGGCATCCCTGCTCGTCTGGTGCGTCGTATGGGAAATCGTCGGCCGGCTGGACCTTGTCTTTCTGCTGCCGCCGTTTAGCGACGTGCTGGCAGCAGCCGTCGGTCTGGTGCAGACCCCGTCCTGGCAGAGCGCGACGGTCACGACCCTTCGCGCCTTCGCCATGGGCATGGCCCTGTCGATCGTAGTCGGCGTGCCCCTGGGCATCCTGATGGGACGCGTCAAGATCGCCGACGATTTGCTCGGCATGTGGGTCAACATCTTCTCAAGCGCACCGCTCTCGGCCATCGTCCCCGTGCTGATGATCCTGTTCGGCTTCGGCGAGAAGACGATCGTTGCAGCGGTGTTCCTGTTTGCGATCTGGATCATCGTTCTCGACACACGCGCCGGGGTCCGCCACATATCGCCGTCACTGATCGAGATGGCGCGTTCCTATGGCGCCTCGCGCCCGGCGCTCTATACCAAGATCATCCTGTGGGCGGCACTCCCGGAGATCCTCGCCGGCATCCGCCTCGGCCTCATCCGCGGCGTCAAGGGCGTCGTCATCGGCCAGTTGCTCGTCGCCATCGTCGGCTACGGCGCGCTGTTCGAGACCTTCTCGCGAAATTTCCGCATGGCCGAATTCTGGGCCTTGACCATCATCCTTTTTGCCTTCGCCCTGCTGATCGCCGAACTGATCGAAAGGGCCGAAGCCAAAGTCGAATACTATGCAGGAGCAAGACAGTGAACATGCACGGCACGACCTCAAGCTACGTCATCGAACCGACCGCAATCCCAAGCATTCCGGTGGCGGGAACCGACAAGATGTTTCCGGTGCACCGCGTCTATTGCGTCGGGCGGAACTATGCCGCGCATGCCGTCGAGATGGGACACGACCCCAACAAGGAGCCACCGTTCTTCTTCCAGAAGAACCCCGACAACCTCAATGTTAGCGGAGAATTTCCATATCCTCCGGCCTCCAACGATGTCCATCACGAGATCGAAATGGTCGTTGCGCTCAAAAGCGGCGGCACGGACATCGCGGTCGAAAAGGCTCTGGACTGCGTATTCGGTTATGGCGTAGGTCTCGACATGACGCGGCGCGACCTGCAAGGTAAGGCGAAGGACATGGGTCGTCCTTGGGAGGTCGGCAAGGCCTTCGAGGCGTCGGCGCCATGCACGCCGTTGGTTCCGGCAAGCTCGATCGGCCATCCAACCCAGGGAGCGATTTGGCTGGACGTCAATGGCGAGCGAAAACAGACCGGCGACCTCAACCAGATGATTTGGAAAGTTCCGGAAATGATCAGTTATCTCTCAGGTCTTTTCACGCTGATGCCGGGGGACATCATCCTTTCCGGCACGCCGGCGGGCGTCGGGGCGGTTGTTCGCGGTGATGTTCTTCGCGGTCATATCGATGGCGTCGGCGACCTAGAGGTTCGCGTTGTCTGAAGC
This sequence comes from Mesorhizobium sp. M6A.T.Ce.TU.002.03.1.1, assembly GCF_003997275.1. Taxonomy (NCBI): domain Bacteria; kingdom Pseudomonadati; phylum Pseudomonadota; class Alphaproteobacteria; order Hyphomicrobiales; family Phyllobacteriaceae; genus Mesorhizobium; species Mesorhizobium sp. M6A.T.Ce.TU.002.03.1.1. The sequence continues at coordinate 2,230 of NZ_RZTI01000047.1, read as the reverse complement.
GTCGATCATTGAACGGCTTGCCGCCGGAGCGGATGATGCGCCGGCGATTTCGGCACCCGACAGGATCACGCTGACCCATGGCGGGCTGCGCCGCCTGATCTCCGAAACGGCGGCGCAACTGCATGCACTGGGCCTCGGCCGTGGCGACCGGATAGCCATCGTGCTGCCGAACGGGCCGGAGATGGCCACTGCCTTTGTCGCTGCGGCGGCGGCGGCATCCACGGCGCCGCTCAACCCGGCCTACCGGGCCGACGAGCTCGATTTTTATCTCTCCGACATCGGCGCCAACGCAATCCTGGTCGCCGAGGACGAAAGCGGCCCGGCGGTCGCGGTTGCCGAGCGTCTCGGCATAGCGGTGCTGAGGCTGGTCACGCGGGGTGACGCGCCAGCCGGCAGTTTTGAGATCGAGGGCAAACCGGTTGGTCCGCCTGTTTCGCGCGGCCTGGCTGAGGATGGCGACATCGCGTTGTTGCTGCACACTTCCGGCACCACGTCACGACCCAAACTGGTGCCGCTCAGCCATGCCAATCTCGCCGCCTCGGCCGCCCACATTGGCGCGACGCTCGGCCTGACGTCAGGTGATCGCTGCCTCAACATCATGCCGCTGTTCCACATTCATGGGCTGATCGCGGCGGTGCTGTCCTCGCTTGCCGCCGGCGGCAGCGTGTTCTGCACGCCGGGCTTCAACGCGCTGCGCTTCTTCCATTGGCTAAGCGAAGCGCGGCCGAGCTGGTACACGGCCGTGCCGACCATGCATCAGGCGATCCTGCCGCGTGCGGCGCGCAATGCCGAGGCGCTGTCGA
>NZ_RZTI01000047.1:0-1417 GCF_003997275.1 Mesorhizobium sp. M6A.T.Ce.TU.002.03.1.1 | reverse complement strand
CTCGTCCTCGGCGTCGCTGCCGGCGCAGGTAATGACTGAGCTGGAAGCGACCTTCGGCTGCCCAGTGATCGAATCCTACGGGATGACCGAGGCGGCTCACCAGATGGCCTCGAACCGGCTGCCGCCGGGCCTGCGCAAGCCGGGCAGCGTCGGCGCCGCCGCCGGACCGGAGGTGGCGGTGATGGCGCTGGACGGACAATTGCTGAAGCCGGGTGAGACCGGCGAGATCGTCATTCGTGGGCCCAATGTCACCGCGGGCTACGAGAAAAATCCGGACGCCAATGCCACCGCCTTCGCGCATGGCTGGTTTCACACTGGCGACCAGGGCGTGCTCGACGACGACGGCTATCTGCGCGTCACCGGCCGGCTCAAGGAGATCATCAACCGCGGCGGCGAGAAGATCTCGCCGCTCGAGGTCGACGACGTGCTGATGGACCATCCGGCGGTGGCGCAGGTCGTCACCTTCGCCACGCCGCACGACAAGCTCGGCGAGGAGGTCGCAGCTGCGATCGTGCTGCGCGAGGGCATGGCCGCCACCGAAGGCGAGATTCGCAGCTTTGCCGCGATGCGGCTCGCCGACTTCAAGGTGCCGCGCATTGTCCTGATCCTGGACGAAATCCCGAAGGGCGCGACGGGTAAGCTGCAGCGCATCGGTCTCGCGACCAAGCTCGGTCTTGCCAAACCCGGTCTGGGATAATGATGCGGATCACCATTTTTGGCGCTGGCGCGATCGGCGGCTATCTCGCGGCCAAACTTGCCATGGCTGGCCGGGTCGATCTGTCGATCGTGGCGCGTGGCGCGCATCTCGATGCGATCAAGGCGAACGGGCTTCGCTTGATCGAGGACGGTCATGAATCCGTCGCCTCTGTCAGGGCCGCCGCGCAGGCGTCGGAACTAGGCGTCCAGGACTATGTCGTGCTGGCGCTCAAGGCCCATTCCCTCGCACCAGCGCTCGACCAGATCGCGCCGCTGCTGGGCGAGGGGACGGCCGTCGTCACCATGCAGAACGGCGTGCCGTGGTGGTATTTCCATAAGATCGGCGGGGCGCTCGAAGGCACGCGGTTGCAAGCGGTGGATCCCGGTGGGGTGATCTGGGACCGGCTTGGGCCGGATCGCGTCATCGGCTCGGTCGTCTATCCCGCTGCCGAGGTGGACGCGCCCGGCCTGGTCCGCCACATCGAGGGAAAACGCTTCTCGCTTGGCGAGCCCTCGGGCGAGAGGAGCGAACGTGTCACCCGGCTTGCCGAGGAGATGGTTGCGGCGGGCCTGCAGGTGCCCGTCCGCGACGACATCCGCAGCGAAATCTGGGTGACGCTCTGGGGCAATCTCTCCTTCAACCCGATTTCAGCGCTGACCGGCAGCACGCTTGCGGCGATCGCTGCCGACGAGGCAACCCGCACGCTTGCCCGCACCATGA